>CAJXUG010000203.1:0-3114 GCA_913060785.1 uncultured Flavobacteriaceae bacterium
GTGCATAATAGGTAGGCCCTGTTGGGTCAATGGCAAGCGGGTCATCGTTTGTGGTTACAAAGCCACTAATACTTTGGTTAACAACTGGAGATCCTACTAGATCCCACTCATCACTACCCACATAATTAACGTATTTGTTATAGGTAATATTTCCGGTAGAAATTCCTCCAACAATAATAGATGCATACTCATTAGAATCTGAGTTTAGGGTAACACTACCATTGTTTGTGAAATTTTTCATTAGTTTTAAAGCGTTTCCTTTCTCTATAGTTAGGCTTGCTCCAGTTTTTATAGTAATGTTTTGAAGGATAACATCTCCATCATTGTTTTGGCCATCATCTGCAGTTATTACTGGATTGTTTGGAGATAGCTCAATAACTGGAGACATATAAGTGGTAGGTACTGTATTTTTACTCCAATTTGCAGGGGTGTTCCAATCGCTGTTAATGGTTCCAAGCCAGCAGTTTCTTTTTTCGAAGGCGCCAATATCATCTGCTTGTCCTTGAGGTCTTGCCAAATCGTTTAAATCATCCTGGGGTGCATAGCTAGAGTCTGCCAAATCAATCGCTGGAGAACCCAGTTGAAGTGTGTAATCAAAGCTAGAGGTGTCTGTAAATAACGGATCGTTTGTGGTATTGTTTCCAGAGAGCGAGTTGTTTGTTCCAGAGCCGTAAACAATATTAGTTGCCACTACAGAAGTGATATCATACCCAGGATTTGTTCCAAATTTTGTATTCCAAATAATCGAATTAATCACATTGGCTGCATTTGTTGAGTCTATCCTTCCAACAACGCCCAAATTAGTGCCCCAAGCTACATTGCTGTCAAAGGTGCAGTTTTTAAATGTTGTTGTTGTTGATATTCCAGAGAATAGAACAGGTCCTGTTCCTCTTGTGCTATTGTTATAAAATAAACTATTGTTTACAGTAAGGGTTGAGAATCCATCTGCATTAACAAAGAATACACCACCATAGTATTGGTCGTCTGCTGCGCTTGCAGCGCCCATTCTATTGTTTTTAAAGATGGATGAATTTATTGTTAGACTCACATTATCAAAAATCATCATCACACCAGCTGCTCCAAAGTCACCACCATTATTGTCATTAACATTTGAGTCAAAAATCAAATCGTTAAACACCAAATTGCTACTTCCTGAGTATATTATAATGGCTCCCCCAAAACAATCTGAGGTACATGTTGTAAGCCCGTATTGTTTTACCGTGAGATTGTTTATAGTGATATTATTGGCTGCTATAGTTGCAAACCTGCCGTCACTATCTCCATTAAAAATAGTAGAAGATGTGCCTGCTCCGTTAATGGTAATATCTGACTTAGAAATTGTTATATTTTCATCTGTATAGGTGCCGGGGCCAATATTTATGGTTGTGCCGTAACCATCTGTAGTTTCTGAAACGGCTTTGCTAAGACTTGCAAAGGCAGATGCCTGTGTTAAACCGTCATTACTGTCATCACCGGTAATGGCAACATAATAGGTAGGGTTTGGCTCTGGTGTTTGGGTAAAGGTAAGTTGCCAGTCAAAAGGGTTATTGTCATAGGCGTCATCCCACTCAATTAAATACTCTTGTCCAGCATTTACGTTTATTGCCTCTAGGTAAGTTTTAAAGTTGTCTGCATCTCCACAGCCATCATCATCATTGGCTACGGTAGTTAATACATCACATCCGTTTTTATATACAAACACTCTGGTGTCAATAATACTTGGGCTTGAGGCACATGAGCTAATAGAGATGGTTCCGTAGTTTACGGGAGTAAAGCTATACCAAAGGGCATCTTGGGCATTGTTTTGTGAAGCCCCACCAGATCCATTTGCAATCATGACATCATTAAACACACCTGGTGTTATCTCTATAGCGGTCTCGCAATTTCTTCCAGCAGGCTGTGCTATTATCGTAAATGAATTTACTTCGCATTGGCTTGCAGATCCTGCAGCATTTTGGGGTACAATACTCCAAAGGTAAGTGGCTCCAAGGACTAAGTTCGTTAGGCCAGTGGAGCTGGTTTGTAAGGCCCCAAGATAACTAAGGGTTGAGGCGTCCCCATTTGCAGCAGAGAGGTAGAAATCATAAGAAGTTGCACTGCCACCTGTGGGAGAGTCATCCCAAGAAAAAGTTTGGTTTTGCGTTATATTCAAAGCTCCATTTGCAGGAGAAAAATTAATAGCACACTCTGGAGCTTGTTCTGAGGTGATGTTGAAATCATCAAGTTTTATAAAATTAATTCCAGACCCACGAGTATATTTAAAAGAAATGTAGAGGTTAGAGATAGTAGCTATTGGGGTAAAAGATACTGTCTGTTGCTCACAACTAGTAGCTGTATCAAGGCTTGCAAATTCTGTACCTAAATCATCATCTGTGGGGAGTGTGCTTTTGTAATAAACTTTTAAATTTCCCCACTCACTTGCGGTTTGATCTGTGTATGGTGATTCTGGATCTGTGAGTTTTGTTTTAAAGTTTACTGTTATTTCTCCTCCTGTATGTCCTGTAATTGGTGTCGAATTCCAAAGCCACCTTACAGAGAAATCAAGACCCGCTGTGTTTACAAAGTTACTAACCCTTTTTCTTAATCCTTTGCCTGAGCAACTTCCCCCTTTATTATCATTACGCGCCCAGTTGCTTCCTGTGTTTTTCCAGATATTACCAGTATTGGTTTGAAAATCTTCAGAATAATTAATTTGTGCCGTTAGGTTTTGGCCAAAGAAAAAAAATAAAAACAAGACAGCAGGGCAGGTAAAATTTTTCATGATTAGGTTCATTAGGGAAATCCAAATAAATGGCTATAATTATCTACTTCAAAATTTTTTCATCTCTAAAGGCCTTTTTTTAGACTAAAAGCAAAAAAAATCGATGAAATGCAATATTTGATGTTTAAAAAAAGAAGTTTTGTTTAATATTTTTGCTATTTTAGGTAAACAAAATAGCTTATTGTATTGTTAATAAATGAGATTGTGGTTTATTAAAATGCCTATAAACACTGTATTATTTGATTTTTTTACAGCGTACTATTTTCTTAATAACTTTTTTTAATAGTTAAAAAAGAGTAATATTTCTGTCTCTTATACACATCTGACGCTGCCGACGAAGAGGATAGTGTAGA
>CAJXUG010000204.1:0-3113 GCA_913060785.1 uncultured Flavobacteriaceae bacterium
TATCCTCTTCGTCGGCAGCGTCAGATGTGTATAAGAGACAGGAATTAAAATCATTACTCTACACAGAGCCTAAACAAAAAAGCCTTCCAAACACAATTATATATCCACTGCAATACAATCCAGCAATTTTAGAAAAATGGCTTGAACACAAAGTAGGTTCTGGACTCTGGTATCACTTTGGTTATAGATTTGGTGACTTTAAAAACGCATTAAATCTTGACGCGCTCCATGAAAGGCATCAAGATAAAATCATAGCCTTAGCCAACAGTATTGATCCAATTAGCTTTGAAGACTCTTCTTTTAATGATGTGTTTCTATCCAAATTTGGGGAATACTTAAATAAAGACTTAATACCCAAATTATTTGAAGCACAAAGCAATAAAAAAAATGGCCTGTCTGCATCACTGCAAAATCTTTATGTGTTATTTGCGGCAATGGTAGTCATTGGAATGCTTTTACCGCTACTTAGCACCTTAATTGGGCTACCAACAATTATCCTTATTTGCAGTTTTTCATTTGTGATCTCTGCGCTTGTATTTATGGTTATTTCTGGACTTTCATTTCTTAGTAAAACAGTAAATTCTTAAAAATACCTTATCAACTATTGGCTGATAATTAACATTTGACTAACTACCCTTAGCCCTAAATTTTCATAGACTTTGAGTACCTTTGCAAACTATGGCAAAAAACTTGGCTAGTATTGATGTTTTGGGCGCTAGAGTTCATAATTTAAAAGATATAGATGTTTCTATACCTAGAGACCAACTTGTAGTTATTACAGGGCTCTCAGGAAGTGGTAAATCATCACTCGCCTTTGATACCATATATGCTGAAGGACAACGCCGTTACATAGAGACGTTCTCTGCCTATGCAAGACAATTTTTAGGCAACCTTGAACGTCCAGATGTAGACAAAATAGACGGGCTCTCTCCTGTGATTGCCATTGAGCAAAAAACAACCAGTAAAAGCCCAAGATCTACCGTTGGTACTATTACAGAAATTTATGACTTTTTAAGACTGTTGTATGCAAGGGCAAGTGATGCCTACAGCTACAATACTGGCAAAAAAATGGTTAGCTACAGTGATGCGCAAATCAAAGCGCTTATTTTGTCTGACTTTAAAGACAAAAAAGTGAGTATCCTGGCTCCTATTATTCGTTCCAGAAAAGGACACTACAGAGAACTCTTCGAGCAAATTGCAAAACAAGGCTTTTTGAAAGTTCGGGTAGATGGCCAGGTTATGGATATTGTAAAGGGAATGAAAATAGACCGTTACAAGACCCATGATATAGAAACAGTCATAGACCGTTTAAAGATTAGTGATGATATAGATAATGACAAACGTCTAACAGAAAGTATTGTCACGGCAATGTACCATGGTGATGATGTGATGATGGTTTTAGATAATCAAACCAATGAAGCGCGCTATTTCAGTAGAGCTCTAATGTGCCCACAAAGTGGTATCTCCTATCCTAACGCAGAGCCAAATAATTTTTCTTTCAATTCTCCTAAAGGCATGTGCCAGAGTTGTAAAGGACTGGGAGCTTTACACAAAGTAAACATAGATAAAGTAGTTCCAGATCAAAACCTTTCTATAAAAAATGGAGCCTTAGCTCCTCATGGTCCACAAAAAAACAATTGGATATTCAAACAGCTAGAACTCATATCTCAGCGGTTTAATTTTAAATTAACAGATCCTTTTAAAGACATTTCAAAAGATGCCAAAGAGCTTATCTTTTATGGCGGAAATGACAAATTTGACGTACCATCTAAAACCCTAGGGATTACCCGCAATTACAAAATAGATTTTGAGGGTGTTGTACATTTTATACAAAACACCTTTGATGCTAGTGAAACTACTTCTTTAAAACGCTGGGCTAAAGAATATATGGATAAAATTGCTTGTCCAGAGTGTGAAGGTAGTAGGCTACGCAAAGAATCCATGTATTTCAAAGTAAATGATAAAAACATTGCACAACTAGCGCAAATGGATATCATAGAGTTGGCGGGATGGTTTGATGATTTAGAAAATCATTTAAGTGACACTCAACTTAAAATTGCAAGTGAAATAATTAAAGAAGTAAAAACCAGACTCCAATTTTTAATTGATGTTGGTCTTACCTATTTGGCACTAGATAGGAGCTCTAAATCACTCTCTGGTGGAGAAGCACAACGTATTAGATTGGCAACTCAAATAGGATCTCAACTGGTTGGGGTTTTATATATTTTAGATGAACCAAGTATTGGCCTGCATCAAAGAGATAATGAAAGATTAATAAAATCTTTACTATCACTCAGGGATATAGGAAATTCTGTAATTGTAGTGGAGCATGACAAAGACATGATAGAACACGCAGACTATGTAATTGATATTGGTCCTGCAGCAGGTAAGTTTGGTGGTGAAATTGTAAGTGAAGGAACCCCAAGCGAACTATTAACTCACAATACACTAACAGCTCAGTATTTAAATGGTACTAAAAAAATAGAGATACCTAGCAAAAGAAGAAAAGGGAACAAACATACTCTGGAGCTAACAGGAGCTACAGGTAATAATTTAAAAAATGTAAGTGTCAAGATACCCCTAGGGATGATGATAGGTGTTACAGGAGTCTCTGGAAGCGGTAAGTCTACCCTAATAAACGAAACCCTCTACCCTATTTTAAATGCTCACTTTTTTAATGGTGTAAAAGTACCAATGCCTTATAAAAAAATAAAAGGCCTTGAACATCTAGATAAGGTGATAGATATTAATCAATCTCCAATTGGCAGAACCCCACGCTCAAACCCTGCAACCTATACTGGAGTGTTTTCTGAAATACGAAGTTTGTTTGCAAAAGTGCCAGAGGCATTAATACGAGGTTACAAGCCTGGAAGATTTAGTTTTAATGTGCAAGGCGGCAGATGTGAGACCTGTAGAGGCGGAGGATTAAGAGTAATAGAGATGAATTTCTTGCCAGATGTGTATGTAGCTTGTGAGACGTGTCAGAAAAAACGATTTAATAGAGAAACCCTAGAAATACGATACAAAGGAAAATCTATATATGATGTGCTAGAAATGACCATTAATGCTGTCTCTTATACACATCTCCGAGCCCACGAGACAGGCAGAAATCT
>CAJXUG010000205.1:0-3107 GCA_913060785.1 uncultured Flavobacteriaceae bacterium
CAACACTTAAGCTTTCTGCTCCAGAAATTTTCAATACCTTGGAGAGTAACCATCCAAAGGCTTTTACTACTTTTTGAATAATTCCTAAATAAAATAATACAGAGGTCAAAGCAGAGAAAAACAAAATGGTAGGAAGCACTTGGAATGCAAAAATAAATCCAAAGGTATCCATGTCTACTACCAAGCCTTCAAATAAAAACTTACTACCCGCTTTGGTGAAATCTAAAATACTAATAAACAACTTTCCGATGCCCTCAAATATTTTTTGAATAAAGGCAATTTTTAAAACCCCTACAGCAATCACTAACTGCAGCGCAAGGCCAAGACCTACCGTGCGCCAACTAATCGCTTTTCTGTTTGCGCTAAATAAAAAGGCTATAAATAAAAGGGTAACCATACCAAGGACTCCGCGCCAAAGACTATTAAAAGAAAATCCTTGGGAGGGTATGATTGTGTCTTTAGCCTCTGCCACATTTACTGCAGCAGTTGTTTTAGCGGCTTTAAACCAATAGGTTGTATTGTTTTCTGTGAAGGATAAAGTATCCTCTGTGAGTTTTGTAACTCGATATCTACGAATGGTATCTGTGGGCTGGGTGTAGAATAACACTAGTAGATTGTTCTGAAATATATAATCTCCACTTGCTTTTAGATTGTTTTTTGCTGCAAGAGAATACTCAAACATGCCCTCTTGAAGGCTAAAGGTATCTGTGCTAGTGTTAATTTCAAAAAGGGAGGTTCCCTCCTGAGTTTGTATGTCATTAAAAACCCACTTATTCTCAATACTTTGAGCCGTTAGGTTTCCCATCAAAAACAATACAACAATACTACACAATAGCTTTTTCATAGGTTTTGGTATAATTTAGTCTCGCTTTGAAATTTCGTCTCTTATTTTTGCCGCATTTTCATAATCTTCATTTTTAACGGCCTGATCAAGTAACTGGTAGAGTTCTTTTAAGGTATTGATTTTGTAGTCTTGAGGTGAGTTGTGTTCGGTCTGTGAGTCTTCATTTTGTAAAAAATCATCTAACACTACATCTTCCAATTCTTGTTTTTCCTCTTTTTCTCCTCCGGTTTTTAAAAATATACCGGCACTGTCTAGGATGTCTTTGTGGGTAAAAATAGGGGCCTTAAACCTAAGAGCTAGGGCAATGGCGTCACTGGTTCGGGCATCTACAATTTCTTCTACACCCTCTCTCTCACAAATAATACTGGAGTAGAACACTCCATCTACCAATTTGTGAATGATTACTTGTGTAATAACTATTGCAAAACGATCAGAAAAGTTTTTAAATAAATCATGGGTCAGGGGTCTTGGGGGCATGATTTCTTTCTCTAGTGCAATGGCAATAGATTGGGCTTCAAAGGCGCCAATGACTATGGGTAGTTTTCTATTGCCTTCTACCTCGCTGAGTATAAGAGCGTATGCGCCATTTTGTGTTTGGCTGTAAGAGATACCTTTTATGTTTAATCTAACTAGACTCATAGTTTTTAAATTAAAAAAGGCTGTTTAAACAGGATGTTTGTCCTAATTTAAACAGCCATTTTCAAAGGCACAAAGTAATAAAAATTATGCGTTTTGCGCTTTAAAAGCTTTTAATTTTTCATTTAGTTGTGGTACAATTTCAAATGCATCTCCTACAATACCATAGTCTGCTGCTTTAAAAAATGGAGCATCTGGGTCGGTATTTATAACCACTTTTACTTTAGAGGAATTAATACCTGCTAGGTGCTGTATGGCTCCACTAATACCAATGGCAATGTATAGTGTTGCAGCCACTGGCTTTCCTGTTTGTCCAACATGTTCTCCGTGAGATCTCCATCCCATGTCACTAACAGGTTTTGAACAAGCTGTAGCAGCTCCTAGGATAGTAGCCATTTCTTCAATCATACCCCAGTTTTCTGGACCTTTTAAACCGCGCCCTGCAGAGACCACAACTTCTGCATCTGCTATGGTCACTTTATCTGTTGCTTTATCTACAGAGATAACCTTGGTGTTGCTTTGTTGAAGACTAGGTGAAAACGCCTCAGATACTGCAGCCCCAGAAACCTCATGCAAGCCATATGCATTTTTACCTAAACCAATTATTTTAACAGGTGTGTTTATTTGTGTTAAAGAAAAAGCCTTATTAGTGTACACACTGTGTTTTATTTTAAATGGCGAGATGCTCTGTGGGAGTGCAACAACGTTAGAGACATACCCAGCCTCTAGATTTACAGCCACTAAAGGGGCCATAAATTTTGCATTTGCAGTTTGAGACAATACAACAACAGTAGCATCTTGTGATGCCGCTGCTTGTGATATAGCATCTGCATACCCTTGCGCATCAAAGTTTGCAAGGCTATCATTTGTTATTTCCAGCACTTTATCTGCGCCATATACTCCTAGCTGGGAAGCGTTGTTTGCATTAATAGAAACGGCAGTTAGACTAGTTCCTAGCTCTGTAGCTATTGCCTTCGCGTAGGATACAACTTCAAAGGCTGTTTTTTTAAAAGAACCATTTTCAGATTCTGTGTAGACTAAAACACTCATATGTTATAGGTATTAACTATTATTTTTAGGGTTTCAACTTAGTTTGAAAACCGTTTATTTAATTTAAATTACTTTAGCTTCGTTGTGCAGTAAATCAATCAATTGATCAACATTATCAACTAATTTCACAGCACCTCTTGGAGCAGGTTTCTCAAATGTTGTAGCTTGGCTTCTTGGGCTTTGCTCAACTCCTTGTTTAACATGTAAAGGTTTGCTTCTAGCCTGCATGATACCACGCATGTTTGGTATGCGAAGATCACTTTCCTCAACCAATCCTTTTTGTCCTCCAATAACAAGAGGTAGTGTTGTGTGCAAGGTTTCTTTACCGCCGTCAATCTCTCTTATGGCACTTACGCTGGTTCCTTCTACCTCAAGACTAATACAAGTGTTTATAAAGTTGGCTCCAATAATTTTTGCTATCATTCCAGGAACCATTCCTCCATTGTAATCAATAGACTCGCGCCCCCCGATAATTAGATCATAACCACCATCTTTTGCAACATTAGCCAATTGTATTGCAACACTGTAGCCCTGTCTCTTATACACATCTCCGAGCCCACGAGACAGGCAGAAATCT
>CAJXUG010000206.1:0-3080 GCA_913060785.1 uncultured Flavobacteriaceae bacterium
AGATTTCTGCCTGTCTCGTGGGCTCGGAGATGTGTATAAGAGACAGATTTTATATAGTAATTCAAGGCAATAAGAAAGCTGTTTCTAATATAGATACTGTAAAATTTAGTGTGAAAAGTAAAAAAGGAAATTCTATAGATGCAGTAAGTTACACTGTAAACGGAGAAAAGGCATTAGCAAATGATGCCTTTCAAGGAAGTTTTGACTTCTCTAACACCACTCTTGGAGATAAAGTAATTAGTGCAGAAATTAAAAGCGGCGACAAGAGTTATCTTGTTTCAAAATCAATTACTGTACTATCATCTATAGCGCCAATAGTGTATGATTATAAAATTTTAGAAACCTATGCGCATGATATAAATGCATACACCCAAGGCTTAGAATTTGTGGGAGATGTTTTATATGAGAGTACGGGGCAATATGGTGAATCTACGCTTCGTAAAACAGATTATAAAACTGGGCGTGTAGAAAAAAACATAGCCCTTGATGGGCAGTATTTTGCAGAAGGGCTTACTATTGTAAATGATAGGTTATATCAACTCACTTGGAGAGAATCCATGGGTTTTATATACAATCTAGAAACCCTTGAGAAAACAGGAACATTTGCCTATAATAAAAGTAAGCAAGGCTGGGGGCTTTGTAATGACGGCAACTCATTATACAAGAGTGATGGCACTAGTAAAATTTGGAAACTCAACTCAGAAACCCTTGCAGAAGAAGGCTACATAGAAATGTATACCAACAAAAGTAAAATAGATAATGTAAACGAACTTGAGTGGATCAATGGTGCTATTTACGCAAACATCTACACAAAACCTGCCATTGCTATAATAGATCCTACAAACGGAGCTGTAAAGGGTGTTATCAACCTAAAAGGACTAAAAAAGAAAGTCACACAACACAACAAATTGGATGTGTTAAATGGTATTGCCTCTAGAGGGGAGCCAAATATTATTTATGTAACGGGTAAGAATTGGGACAAGCTTTTTAAGATTGAATTTTTCGAAAAAAAGTAAGGTGATACCCTGCCTTGAAAGAGCAGCAATAATTAGTAGCAAATTTTGCGGGCTTGCTCCTTAGGTCAAATCTTTGCATTTTTACAATATTACACCCAATAAAAAGTTATATTTTTATCAAAAATTTTCTTTTATGAAGTATGTCTATGGCCTTGTACTATTTTGCTCTATAGTACTATGGAGTTCTTGCCGTAATGATTTTGAAACTGTTCCAAGCACAGGAAATCTTGAATTTTCAAGAGATACTGTTTTCTTGGATACTGTTTTCACTAATATTGGTTCTAGCACCTACAACCTTAAAGTATATAACACAAGTGATGATGATATCACCATTCCTACCATACGTTTGGGTGAGGGAGAAGATTCTCAATACAGATTAAATGTTGATGGCCTGCCAGGCAAGATTTTTAATGACATAAACATATTGGCCAAGGATAGTATTTTTGTTTTTGTAGAAACTACCCTTGATATAGACAACCTCCCTGGAGGTGGCTTGGAGTTCTTGTATGAAGATAAAATACAGTTTGACACTGCCGGAAATCAACAAGATGTTACCTTAATAACCCTAGTGAAAGATGCTGTTTTTTTGTTCCCAGAAGACCTTGGAGATGGTATTTACGAAACATTAACTCTAGGTAGTGGTGAACAGGCCGTTGACATAGAAGGGTTTTTCTTAGACAATACAGAGCTACTTTTCACCAATGAAAAACCATATGTAATATACGGCTATGCAGCCGTTGGGCCGGGTGATGAACTTATTATAGACCCAGGGGCGCGCATACATTTCCATAAAAATAGTGGGTTACTAGTTGCCAACACGGCTTCCATAAAAGCAAACGGAACTCAAAGCCAGGATCTTGAGGCTATGGAGGGAGAGATTATTTTTGAAAGTGATAGACTTGAACCTGCATTTAAAGATGTACCTGGACAATGGGGTACTATTTGGTGTACTGCAGGAAGCACTAATAATGAGTTTAGTTTTACTACCATTAAAAATGCTTCTGTTGGAATACTCATGGATAGCAATGATGGAGATAGAACCCTCACCCTAAAAAATACTCAAATTTACAACTCTGCCAATATTGGGCTGCTTGCCCGAACTGCAAATATCTACGGAGAAAACCTAGTGATTAACAACAGTGGGCAATCAAGTTTAGCGCTATCTTTAGGGGGAACCTACACTTTTAACCACTGCTCTTTTGTAAATTATTGGTCTAATGGTTTTAGATCATTTCCTGCCCTACAAATAGATAATGGTCTGGAGACAGAAAATGGGGTTATTGCTTTTGATTTAACACAAGCAAATTTTAATAATTGTATTATTTATGGAAGCGAAAATATTGAGTTAGGCTTATTTCCTATTAATGAAAGTACCGCCTTTAACTTCTCACTCAATAGTACCCTACTTCGTTTTAATGACATTAATAACAATTTTGAAGGAAACCCACTATATGAGTTTAATAGTAGCGTGGTGTTAAACATTGACCCTGCCTTTGAAAATACGAGAGAAAATAATTTCAATATAGAAAAAAACGTCTCTGGAGCAGAGGGTATTGCAGATCCTAGCATTTCAAATCTAGTACCTCTAGATCTTAACGGTGCTCCAAGGAATGATCCTGCAGATGCTGGGGCTTATCAAAGCACAGAGTTTCCTCCAGAGGGATAAAAACATATCACATAAAAAAAACAGACATGGGAAAATCCGTGTCTGTTTTTTTATGACTGTAAATTAGTAGCTATAGCTTACCAAACAAATAAGGGTCTATCACTCATCATGCTATTTACCATAATAGCAATTTCATCTAGTTTACTGTCTGAGTCGTGATTTGTAATAGCAGCGTCAATAAAATCTACAATTTGTTGCATGTCTTTTTCTTTAAGACCACGAGTAGTAATAGCCGCTGTACCAACACGTATTCCGCTAGTTACAAATGGTGATTTGTCATCAAAAGGTACCATGTTTTTATTTACGGTTATGTCTGCTTTTCCAAGGGCAGCCTCTGCATCTTTACCCGTTATATTTTTGTTACGCAAATCAATAAGCATCATGTGGTTATCTGTACC
>CAJXUG010000207.1:0-3060 GCA_913060785.1 uncultured Flavobacteriaceae bacterium
GCCTTTAACTGCAAACGACCCATCAAGAGTTTCATGGATTGATGTTCCACAAAACAGTGATTTTCCTATTCAAAACATCCCATTTGGTGTGTTTTTAACTCGTGATGACATCATCACAATTGGCACCCGTATTGGTGATACTGCCATAGATTTAGGTGCTTTACACCAACTTGGATACTTTAAAGGAATTGACCTTACAGAAGATATTTTCCTTCAAGATAGTTTAAATGATTTTATTGCCGATGGACGCAAAACATGGCGACTAGTAAGAAATCGTATCAGTGATATTTTCTTGAAAAGCAACCAAGAATTACAAACAAATAGAGCCCATTGTGACAAAATATTATTTGCACTTGATCAAATTGAAATGCAGCTACCTGTAGATGTCGGAGATTATACAGATTTTTACGCAAGTAAAGAACACGCAACCAATGTTGGAAGTTTGTTTAGAGACCCAGAGAATGCATTACTACCAAATTGGCTTCATATTCCTATTGGATACCACGGTAGAAGTTCATCTATAATTCCTTCTGGCACACCTGTAAGAAGACCTTATGGGCAAACCAGACCTGGAGAAGACGGTGTTCCAGGATTTGGGCCAAGTAAATTACTAGACTTTGAACTAGAAATGGCATTTATAACCACAGATGCAAATGATTTAGGCAAAAGAGTGCCAATAAAAGAAGCAGAAGATTACATCTTTGGTTTGGTACAATTTAATGACTGGAGTGCCAGAGATATTCAAGCATGGGAGTATGTACCTCTTGGACCTTTTTTAGGTAAAAGTTTTGCCTCTACGATTTCTCCATGGATTGTAACTCTGGACGCATTAGAACCCTTTAGAACCCAAGGCCCAAAACAAGAACCAATGCCACTACCCTATTTGCATCAAAGCGGCCCTATGAATTTTGACATCAATCTTGAAGCGTCCATAGCGCCAAAAGATGGATCTCCAACACTTGTCTGTAAATCAAACTTTAAGTACATGTACTGGTCTATGGCGCAGCAATTAACGCATCACACTGTAAACGGATGTAACCTTCGCAGTGGTGATATGATGGGTAGCGGAACCATCTCTGGACCTACCAAAGATAGTTACGGCTCTATGCTAGAACTTACCTGGAAGGGGCAAAACCCACTTACACTTAATGATGGTAGTCAACGTAAATTTATTAATGACGGAGATACCGTTAAAATGACGGCCTATTGCCAGAAAGATGGTCTTAGAATTGGTTTTGGAACTTGTGATGGTGAAGTTTTACCAGCCTTAGCATAAGAAAATACAGTAGTAATTAATAAAGGGTGTTCTCGTTAGAAGACCCTTTGTTGTATCCATAAGGCAACCATCCTCCAAGGTTTGTTTTATATAAAATAGGTATCTTTAATAAAAAAACATACAATTATGAAAAATCTATATACCCTACTCATAGCCGCATTGCTATGTGTAACAGCTCAGGCTCAAGACACTTTTTCTATCATAGCCGTTGATCCTGCAACGGGCGATATTGGATCTGCAGGAGCATCCTGCGTTGATGGCGCTGCAAATTTTGGAGGTATTATAGACATTATCACCAAGATTATACCTGGCCGTGGTGGTGTAAATAGTCAAGCCTATGTTTGTATACCAAACTCCAACTTAAATAATGCCATTACCCAAATGGAAAATGGCGCAAGCCCAGATGAAATTATAGACTACTTATTAGACAATGATTCTTGTAACTCTCAAAATTTTAATCCGGCTTTTAGACAATATGGAATTGCAGATTTTAACACCTCGGGCCAGGCAAGAACTGCAGGTTTCACCGGAGATTCTACAGATGATTACAAAGAAGACATCCAAGGGCCAACCTATAGTGTGCAAGGAAACATTTTATTAAACCAGACAGTATTAAATAATATGCAAAACAACTTTAACACTGCCAGCGGAACACTAGCAGATAAGTTAATGGCAGCCATGCAAGGCGCTAATTTTGCAGGAGCAGATTCTCGTTGTTTGGCAAGGGGCACCTCTTCAACCTCTGCATATTTATTGGTGTATAAAGCAGATGATGATATAGACAACCCTTTTTTACGTTTAAACATAGAAGAAATGCCATTTGGTGAAGAGCCTATAGATTCTTTGCAAATACTATACAATCAATTTCTAGGAGCCAATGACCTTGCTTTACAAGACAAACTAAAGCTTTACCCTAACCCTGTAGCTAAGCAGTTCACCCTAAAATATGAACCGGGAGTACTCATCAAAAATCTTAGCATTAGTGACGTGCAAGGAAAAATAATACTCCAGCCAAAAATAGAAGCTTTAAATCAAGGAGCGATTACTATTTCTACATCATCGCTGATAAAAGGTATTTACTTTTTGCAGGTAGCTACTGTTAAGGGAACCCAAACAATAAAGTTTATTAAACAATAAACCGGTTATTTCTGGGTGGAGAGTTGGTGTTGTTGCCAATTAGTAATACCACCTTGAAGATCAAATATTTTAGTAAAACCAAGCTCTTTTAATATCTTAGATGCTTGTGCACTCCTACCTCCTTTTTTACAATACACGTATACAGGTTTGTCTTTATCAAGATGTGCTACTTTTTGTTTAAAATCTGTATCTGTAACACAAATATTTTGTGCATCTTTAAGATGGCTTACTGCAAACTCATCTTTAGTTCTAACATCTACCAGTTGCGCAGAGGGGTCTTTTAAGAGCACATCATACATAGCTTTAGGGGCTATAACCTCTATAGCTGCAGATGTTACTGTAGTTTCATTTTTTTGTGCATTATTACAAGATACACTTGCTAGAGTTGTCACTATAGCAAAAATTAAAGTGATGTATTTTTTCATTTTTTTAAATCGTTTTTTCTCCTTGCCACTCCATAAATCCGCCCATAAGATTGTACGCCTTTTCAAAGCCAATAGAATTCATGATCATACAAGCTTGACCACTTCTGCCTCCAGATTTGCAATACACATAATAACTTTTTGTTTTATCAAGGTCTTTAGCTCCCTCCATAAAGGCCTGTCTCTTATACACATCTCCGAGCCCACGAGACAGGCAGAAATCTC
>CAJXUG010000208.1:0-3024 GCA_913060785.1 uncultured Flavobacteriaceae bacterium
ACGAGATTTCTGCCTGTCTCGTGGGCTCGGAGATGTGTATAAGAGACAGACAGTATCCAGATATTGCACCGCCAACGATTAAAGTAACAGCGACCTATCCAGGAGCTAGTGCAGAAACCATATTGGAAAGTGTTATCATACCTATTGAAGAACAAATAAACGGTGTAGAAGGCATGACGTATATCACGTCTTCTGCAACCAATAATGGTACCGCAGATATTACGGTATATTTTGACCAAGAGACCGATCCAGATATTGCTGCGGTAAATGTTCAAAATCGTGTATCTAGAGCAAATCCGTTATTACCACAGGAAGTTGTTCAAACAGGAGTCATTACACAAAAACAACAAACATCTGCTTTAATGTTTATGTCTGTGTATTCAGAAAATCCTGATTACAATGATACATACGTTCAGAATTATTTAAAGATAAACGTCATTCCATCATTACAACGTGTTAATGGTGTGGGAGATGTAAACGTGTTTTCAAGACAGGATTATGCGATGCGTGTATGGTTAAAGCCTGAAAAATTAGCGGCTTATGGTTTAATACCTTCAGATATTCAAACGGCATTAAGAGAGCAAAGTTTAGAAGCTTCAGCAGGTTCTTTAGGACAAAACAGTGGTGAAGCATTTTCATACAACATAAAGTATAGCGGACGATTTAAAACTGAAAAACAATATGAAGACATTATTGTTAAAGCCTTGGACAATGGCGAATATTTACACTTAAAGGATGTCGCAAGCATAGAATTAGATGCACAAAGCTATGATGCTTCTTCAAAAACCAATGGGTTTCCAAGTATTAATATGGCAATTTATCAAACTGCCGGTTCCAATGCGCAACAAATTATTACCGGAGTTAAATCTGAACTGGCACGTTTAGAAAAAGATTTCCCAGAAGGTGTTAAAGTCTATATCAATTACGACACTAATGATTTTTTAACGGCTTCCATGAATAAGGTTAGGAATACACTTATAGAAGCCTTTATTCTGGTCTTTATAGTTGTATTTATCTTTTTACAGGATTTTCGTTCTACATTAATTCCGGCCATTTCGGTCCCGGTTTCTATTATTGGTACATTTTTCTTTCTTAATTTATTTGGCTATTCCATTAATTTACTCACTTTATTTGCTTTGGTGCTTGCCATTGGTATTGTTGTAGATGATGCCATTGTGGTTGTAGAAGCGGTCCATGCAAAAATTGATGATGGAGCAAAAAGCGCCAAAAAGGCAACATTGGATGCAATGCACGAAATATCTGGAGCCATTATTTCCATTACCTTGGTTATGGCAGCGGTTTTTGTACCTGTTACCTTTGTACAAGGACCTACAGGTGTTTTTTATGAGCAATTTGGGGTAACATTAATTATAGCCATTTTAATTTCAGCGGTAAATGCCTTAACCTTGAGCCCAGCGTTATGTGCATTGTTTTTAAAGCCTCATGATGAAGATGAACATGAGAAGAAAAGCTTTTTACAACGTTTGTACAGTGCTTTCAACAAAGCGTTTCATGCAACCACGCAACGCTACGGAAGATCGCTATCCTTTTTATACAAGAACAAATTTGTTACAGTAGTAATTTTAGTATTAGCATTTGTTGGTATCTGGTGGTCAGCAAGTACAACGCCTACTGGATTTGTTCCAAGTGAAGACAGAGGTGTGATTTTTGTAAATGTAGAATTACCAGCAGGCGCATCTATTGATAGAACCTACGAAGTAACCGAAGAAATTTACGCCAAGGCAAAAAATTTAGAAGGTGTGCAAGGAATTTCATTAATTAACGGTGTAAGCTTAATCAGTGGTGCAGGTAGTAATTATGCATTAGGATTTTTAAAATTAAAAGATTGGTCAGAACGTGATGAAAGTGAGAGTAGTGAAGCCATTACTGGAAAATTATTTGGTATAGCCGCAGGAATTCCCGAAGCTAACATAATTTTCTTCGCACCACCAAGTATTCCTGGTTTTGGAATATCAGCTGGTTTCGAAGTGAATTTATTAGACCGTACAGGTGGCGATTTTAGCGATTTAGACCAAGCAACGCAACAGTTTATCGGCAGTTTAATGCAGCATCCTGAAATTAAATACGGACAGTCGTCATTTAATACCAAGTATCCACAGTACGAAATGGAAATTAACGTCCCCCTGGCTAAAAAGTCTGGTGTTCCTATTAGTAGTATTTTCTCCACGATGCAAGGTTATATTGGAGGAGTGTATGCCGCAGATTTTGCACGTTTTGGCAAACAATACCGTGTATATATGCAGGCATTACCAGAAGATCGGGCAGACAAAAGTGATTTAAATGAATTATATATAAAAGCAGGAAATGGTGAGATGACACCAATTACACAGTTTGTTAATTTAAAGCGTGTATATGGACCACAATCTGTAACCCGTTTTAACTTGTACAATTCCACAAAGGTTTCTGGTGCAGCAAATCCTGGATTTAGTACAGGTGACGCTTTAGCAGTCATTGAGGCTGAGGCAGCAAAATTACCAAGTAATTATGAGGTAGCTTATTCCGGGTTGTCACGTGAAGAGGTAAATGCAGGTAATCAAACCACTATTATATTTATACTTTGTATTGTGTTTGTGTATTTCCTATTGGCTGCACAATATGAAAGTTATTTGTTGCCATTAGCCGTTATTCTTTCTTTGCCATTAGGTGTATTTGGAGCGTTTTTCTCAACCAAAATGTTAGGATTGGAGAACAACATCTATTTTCAAATTGCTTTGATCATGCTTATTGGTCTTCTCGCTAAAAATGCCATATTGATTGTGGAGTTCGCTGTACAAAGAAGACGAAATGGGGAAAGTATAGTAGATGCTGCTATACACGGAGCAAAAGCACGTTTACGACCTATTTTGATGACTTCTTTTGCCTTTATTTTAGGATTAATGCCATTAGTGTTGGCATCTGGTGTAGGCGCAAAAGGCAATAATTCTATTGGTACTGGTGCTGCAGGAGGAATGCTCCTGTCTCTTATACACATCTCCGAGCCCACGAGACAGGCAGAAATCTCGT
>CAJXUG010000209.1:0-2998 GCA_913060785.1 uncultured Flavobacteriaceae bacterium
CGAGATTTCTGCCTGTCTCGTGGGCTCGGAGATGTGTATAAGAGACAGGATGGTTACGTGGCTACCTCCCAAAATAGACACTAGTAGCCCGCCAACAACAGCGGCAATAATTCCAGAGATTGGTGGAGCCTCACTTGCCATGGCAAGTCCCAGACCTAAAGGGAGTGCAATTAGACTTACTACAAACCCAGAAAAAATATTTTTTGGAAGTGCGCTAAAAAAGGCCTGGATGTTATTTTTTTTAGAACTCATTGTACAATTAATATATCTGTGGGCAGCTCTGTTAAAATATGTTCTAGGTCATGAGGAAACAATCGGTCCCAAAAACCAGACGCTTTTGGGGCGTTCATTACCAATAAATCTGCCCTGACTACCTCTGCGTAGTGCCCTATAGAGTATCCTCTTTTTCCAAAAATGGGCTGGGAAGCAATAAGTTTATTCTCTTTGTGGTTTTGAGGGATGTCTTCTAATATTTTTTGTATTCTAGAATCTTCACGACGACTTATTTTTTCTTTTAAAAGAGTAGATTTTCGCAAAGATTTATCATCCTGAACATTACCAATATCTGAATTATACACCTCTTCTACAATGGTTATTTTTTCACTAGATAACGCGTCTGCTACAAAAAAAGCAGCGCTTATTGTTGCAGGTGTTTTTTCATCCTCTAAGCCATTAACAACAATGTGCTTGCAGGGTAATTGCTCCACGGACGGATTAATCAACAACATTACAGAGCAGCTTGCTTTTCTTGTGATCTTTCTTGCAATAGAGCCGATGTAATACTTTAGAAAATTTTCTCTCTGTAATGCCCCTAGAATTAAAAGGTCTATCTCGTTTTGCTTTACACTCTCCAAAATAGACTCAACAGGTTCTCCTGGATTAAACACTACTTTGGCTATTAGCCCATCTTTTAGAAATGGAGCCAAACACGAAGAAAAGGTTGCGCTTTTCTCCTGGGATGCTTCTCCAACATGAATAAGCACTAGCGAGGCCTTAAACAATAGCGCAAGACGAGCACTCTGGTAAACATTTGCCTTTAAGTTTGGAGAGAAGGTGACCCCAATACCAATGGTGTGAAATTTTTTTTGGTTCAAATCGATGAATTCTTTAATGTTTTTTGTGATGAAAGGGAAAGATACATCTTTTTTAAAATCTTGAAAATATATTTTAAACAACCCGCCTTAAAAGCTTTAAATTATTCTTAAATAATTTTAACAATTCAAGGGTTCTTTCTACTTTGCATATAAATACGATACCTATGTTAGAACTTGCTGGAATTATCATCTTAGGAATTTTTGCACAGTGGATTGCCTGGAAAGTAAAAATACCAGCCATTTTACCCCTTATCTTAATTGGTTTGGCCGTTGGGCCTATGTCTACGTTTTACTCTGAAGACGGCACGCAGTGGATTCAACCCATCTGGAACTCTCAAAAAGGGTTTTTTCCTGGAGAAAGTTTGTTTTATTTTGTTTCCTTGGCTATTGGGATTATACTCTTTGAAGGTGGCTTAACCCTTAAGATGACCGAAATCAAAAAAGTAGGCGGGGTTATAGGGAAGCTTATAAGCCTTGGCTCGATTGTTACTTTTTTTGGAGCGGGTGTGGCTGCACATTATTTTCTTGGCCTTGATTGGCAAGTTTCTTTTTTATTTTCTGGGCTTATTATTGTAACGGGCCCCACAGTAATAACACCTATTTTAAGAAACATACCTCTTCGTAAAGACGTCTCTGCGGTATTAAAGTGGGAGGGTATTTTAATAGACCCTATTGGGGCTCTTGTCGCGGTTTTAGTCTTTGGTTTTATTAGCGTTAATATACCCACCCAAGGGATTGAAGAAATAGCCACTCAGGCCCATGGCTCTGGAGGCAGCTATACAAAACACGCCCTTTTAGAATTTGGAAAAATTATAGTAATTGGCTTTGCTTTTGGTCTAGCCGGAGGTTTTGCAATGTACCATGCTGTAAAAAGAAAAGTGATTCCTCACTATCTTCTGAATGTAGCCTCACTCTCTATGGTGCTGCTAATTTTTGTGCTAAGCGATTTGTTTGCTCACGAGTCTGGCCTATTGGCTGTAGTTGTGATGGGGATGTACCTAGGAAACAGCGATTTGCCTAACTTAAAAGAACTGTTATATTTTAAAGAATCTTTAAGCGTACTGCTTATATCCATCTTGTTTATTTTGCTTTCTGCAAACATTAGCATTGATGATTTACTACTTATATACAACTGGGAAACAGCAGTGTTATTTGCTGTGGTAATTTTTGTGGTGAGGCCTTTGGGCGTCTTTTTAAGTACCACAAACTCAGGCCTGAGTATTAATGAAAAACTATTTATTTCTTGGGTAGGGCCTCGTGGTATTGTTGCCGCAGGGATCGCCTCTCTTTTTGGAACTAAGCTAGTAGAGCTAGGTGTCCCAGGAGCACAATACATCACGCCTCTTGTTTTTGGATTGGTGCTCGTAACGGTGCTTTTAAACGCAACAACAGCCAGAATGGTGGCCTCGCTCTTGGGCGTGTTCTTGAAAAAGAGTGAAGGAATCATGATCATTGGAGGCTCTCGCGTGTCAAGATTAATAGCGGCATATCTTCAAAAAAACAACAGGCGCGTAGTGCTTATTGACAGCAATAAAGCAAATGTTGAGAAAGCAAAAGAGCTGGGTATTGACGCTTTGTCTGCAAATATTTACAATGATGATTTGAGTGACAATATAGAGCTGAGCGACATGGGGTATTTGCTTTCAATGACTGGAAACGACGCTATTAATAGGTACGCCATGGATAAACTAGGAAAGGATTTTGGCGAAAACGGCACCTTTAGACTTGTCACCCCTGAGGAGCTGAGAAGTAAAAAAACCAAAGGCAGCGACCTATTTTGCGCCACCCACGACTATCTAGACCTGATGCGTGTTGCCGAAGCGTTTCCCTCCATACAAGAGGTTCAGGCCTCTAGTGTAGAAATGTACTTGAGTATTATCGCTGTCTCTTATACACATCTCCGA
>CAJXUG010000210.1:0-2997 GCA_913060785.1 uncultured Flavobacteriaceae bacterium
TAAGAGACAGACTATCTAGACCTGATGCGTGTTGCCGAAGCGTTTCCTTCCATACAAGAGGTTCAGGCCTCTAGTGTAGAAATGTACTTGAGTATTATCGAGTTAATTAATGATAATCAAGATGCCATTGCTTTGTTTGTAAAAAGTCCGGAAGGTGTTATAACCCTTATAGACAACACAAAGCAAATGGTAATAGAGGAAAATACTATTATAGCCTACATAGGAAGGCCTATGGATTTTGAAGATGTTATGACCACTAAAACGTCAGAGCCTTTTCCTGAGCACTAAAAAACACACCTAGAGACACTCACAAGTATACTTACACGACACAATACAATGAAAAAAATACTCTTTATCGCAGGCGTCACTATATTGGCGCTTATTTCTTGTGAAGGCTCTGGCTCGGGTAATTTGGAGTGCATAACAGCTACTTCAGAACTAAGGGCTACCGCTGATGCTTATGGCCAAGATCCTTCCACAGAAAACTGTAATGAGTACAAAACAGCATTACAGGTATATATAAATAACGGCTGTGCAGGGATGGACCAAAGCGCATACGCTGAGCTGGACGCGTTGCCGTGTAACTAACCCATTAGTTAGTCATTGAGCTTTAAAACGGCCATAAAAGCGGCTTGTGGAATCTCAACATTACCTACTTGACGCATGCGTTTTTTTCCTTTTTTCTGCTTTTCTAGAAGCTTACGTTTTCTAGAAATATCTCCTCCATAACATTTTGCAGTAACGTCTTTGCGCACCGCTTTTACTGTTTCTCTGGAAATAATTTTTGCGCCAATAGCTGCTTGTATTGGGATGTCAAACTGTTGTCTAGGGATGAGTTGGCGAAGTTTCTCGCACATTTTTCTACCAATATCTTGAGCATTGTCTTGGTGGAGCAAAGAAGACAAGGCGTCTACAATATTACCATTTAACAAGACGTCTAACCTAACTAGTTTAGACTCTCGCATGCCAATTGGAGCATAATCAAAGGAGGCATACCCTTTAGACACTGTTTTTAAACGATCATAAAAGTCAAACACAATTTCTGCCAAAGGCATGTCAAAGGTTAGCTCTACGCGCTCTGTGGTTAAATAGGTTTGGTTTGTTATTTGCCCTCGCTTTTCTATACACAAAGACATTACATTACCAACAAAGTCAGATTTTGTGATGATCGTAGCTTTAATATACGGCTCTTCCATGCGGTTGAGCTTAGAGGGGTCTGGCAAATCACTTGGGTTATTCACCAAAAGAACCGTGTCTGGCTCTCTGTTGGTATATGCGTTGTAAGACACGTTAGGTACCGTTGTAATTACAGTCATGTCAAACTCGCGCTCTAATCGCTCTTGAATAATCTCTAAATGTAACATCCCTAAAAACCCACATCTAAAACCAAAACCTAAAGCCGCAGAACTCTCTGGCAGAAAGACCAGTGAGGCGTCATTAAGCTGTAGTTTTTCCATGGAAGCACGCAGCTCCTCGTAGTCTTCTGTGTCTACGGGGTAAATACCTGCAAACACCATGGGCTTTACATCCTCAAAGCCTTCAATCATGTTTGTCGTTGGGGTTTTTGCATCTGTAATGGTGTCACCAACTTTTATTTCTTTTGCCTCTTTAATACCCGTGATGAGGTATCCAACATCTCCGGTAGAAACTATTTTTTTTGGTGTTTGAGTTAAATTAAGGGTTCCTACCTCATCTGCAAAATAGGTTTTACCTGTAGCCATAAATTTAATGTGCTGGCCTTTTTTAATCTCACCATTTAAAACCCTAAAATAGGTTTCAACACCCCTAAAAGGATTGTATACAGAATCAAAAATAAGGGCCTGCAGAGACTCTTCCTTAACTCCTTTTGGAGCAGGAACTCTATCAATAATGGCAGTTAGTATTTCAGTAATACCAATTCCGGTCTTAGCGCTAGCAGGAATAATTTCTTCTGGATCACAGCCAAGAAGATCAACAATATCATCTGTTACCTCTTCTGGGCTAGCAGATGGGAGGTCTATTTTATTAAGCACAGGAATAATCTCTAAATCATTTTCTAGGGCTAGGTATAGATTAGAAATAGTTTGAGCTTGTATGCTTTGAGCGGCATCTACCACAAGCAGCGCACCTTCGCAGGCAGCAATAGAGCGAGAAACCTCATAGGAAAAATCTACATGGCCAGGGGTGTCAATTAAGTTTAAGACATACTCCTGGCCATTGTGAGTGTAGTTCATTTGTATGGCGTGACTTTTTATGGTAATACCACGCTCACGCTCTATGTCCATATTATCAAGCAATTGCGCTTGAGATTCGCGCTCGGTTACGGCGCCGGTGGCTGCTAACAATCTGTCTGCCAGGGTGCTTTTACCGTGATCAATATGGGCAATAATGCAAAAGTTGCGAATGTTCTTCATGTAGCTTGTTGTTTGAAAACAATAATTTGCAAGCATATCAAGCAAATTTGAGGCTGTAAAGATACCATAAAAGGGCATCATGTACACAAGTTACCTTTAATCGATTTTTAGTAAAACCATGAACATGTTTCACCATAAATCGACATCTTTGTGACACACTCTAACTAAATCTCATGATTTTAGCTTCCTTTTTATGCGGCACAATCTAGTTTTTTTATTCTTAAAACCAGCTATTCATAGTAGCATCATAAAATCTACGGTTTTATTTTTTATGCTTTTACCCCTAGCCGTGCTTGCCCAACAAAGCGCTATAAGCGGGACAGTTCTAGACCAAAATAACGCGCCAATTTCTTTTGTGACGGTACTTGCCCATCAGCTAACCACAGAGAGTGGTAGCGCCACAGATATTGTTTCTACAAAAGGAACCACAACAGATGATTTAGGGAATTTCAGTCTTGAAAATTTAGACCACGCAACCTATAGGCTTCACTTTAGTTTTATTGGCTTTAAAACACAGACTAAGAAAATAACATTTACAAAAAACACCTTTGTTGGAGAGATTATACTTTTAGAAAGCAGCGAGATGCTCGATCAGGCGGCTGTC
>CAJXUG010000211.1:0-2946 GCA_913060785.1 uncultured Flavobacteriaceae bacterium
CGAGATTTCTGCCTGTCTCGTGGGCTCGGAGATGTGTATAAGAGACAGGTATGTGGTACCTTTTTTAGGAGTATTTACTTTTTTGTTTTTAATGAAAATATGTTTGTATGCAGGCATACAAAAAAAAATGATATTTGGTATTGTTTTAATAGCCGCCATATTGGCCTTTTTTTTATGGAAACAGTATAAGAAAATAATTGTATTGCAACTACTTCTTGCAATAATGGGTCTTTTTACATTAATTCCCGTTTTGAGTAAACAACTATTTTATGACAATTCTTGGACACTGCAACCAGATGCCATACAAGAGGCTAGTTTTGTCACAAAGCCCAATGTGTATTTTATTCAGCCAGATGGCTATGTTAATTTTTCAGAAATAGACAAAGGCTACTACAACATAGATAACAATAGCTTTAAGAAGTATTTAGATTCAAATAACTTTAAAACCTATCAAAATTTTAGGAGTAATTACGCCTCCACTCTAACCTCAAACAGTGCCACTTTTATGATGAAACACCATTATTATGGCAAGGGAAGTGATATTACAGAAAACACCAATGCCAGAGATATGATTATCTCAGATAACACGGTGCTAAACATATTTAAAAACAATGGGTATAAGAGTTATTTTTTGGCAGAGATGCCATATTTACTGCTTAATAAACCAGTGTTAGGGTATGATGTTTGTAATTTCACTAATAGCGATGTTGGTTATATAGGTACAGGGTTAGGAACTTATTATGATATTCTTACCCCACTTAACACCTATACCAAAGAAGTTATATCCCAACCTAAGTTTTTCTTTATTGAAATATTTAATCCAGGACATGTGCACGGTAGAGAGGCCCAATCATTGGGTGTGGATGGAGAACGCGCACTTTGGCAACAAACGCTTTCCAATGCTAATAAAACCCTTGTCCAAACCCTAGATATTATTAAACAAAACGACCCCAATGCCCTTGTAGTTGTTATGGCAGATCATGGCGGCTTTGTTGGTATGGAGTATACCCTGCAAACCTATACTAAAACCCAAGACAGAGATTTAATATATTCTATCTTTAGTAGCAACCTTTCTATACATTGGCCACAGGGTGATATACCCTCATATGATATAAATTTTAAAAGTGCTGTAAACGTTTTCAGGATTTTGGTATCTTACTTAACACAAGACACATCATATCTTGATCACCTTCAAGATGATAGTAGCTATGTTATTTTAAATAAAGACGCCCCAAGTGGCGTTTATAAGTACATAGATACCGATGGAACCATCGTTTTTGAACCCGTTGCACAATAGTAGTACCTTTGGTAGTGTACAAACAAGATCATTTTTATGTCTAATTATCGCGTAGAAAAATACACAAAAGAAAACCGCCTAGCGTGGGATACTTTTATTTCTGGGGCCAAAAACGCTACGTTTTTGTTTGCCCGTGATTTTATGGAGTACCACAACGATAGATTTACAGATTATTCTTTGCTAGTATATAAAGATGACTTGCTCTATGCTGTACTGCCTGCAAACATTGTAGGTGATAAACTATACTCTCATAAGGGGCTTACTTATGGGAGCTTAGTGTTGAGTAAAAGCGCTAAACTACTTTATACCTTTGAGGCTTTTAAAGCGCTGCTTGCATTTTTAAATGCCAAGGCCATTTCTACTTTAGAGCTGAGAAACATACCAACGTTTTACAACACAATGCCTTCTGATGAGTTGTCTTACTTTTTGTTCAAGGCAAATGCTACACTTATTAAAAGAGATGCATTAATGGTTATAGATACGAGTACTAAAATAAAATTTCAGAAAAATAGGAGAGAAGGTATTAACAAAGCAAAGCGAAATGGCCTCACTATTGCTGTAGACGATAACTTTGAAGGATTTTGGAAGCAGATACTAATTCCAAATCTTCAAAAAAAGCACGGTGTAGCTCCGGTTCATAGCCTTGAGGAAATACAACTACTTGCCGCCAAGTTTCCAGATCATATCAAGCAGGTAAATGTCTACAAAGACAATGTTATTGTTGCAGGAACAACCCTGTTTTTAACAAAAACTACGATTCATCCGCAGTATGTTTCTGGCAATAGTGATAAGAATGCCTTTGGATCTTTAGATTTAGCCTATGATTATATTATAAATCATTTTGATAGTTCTAAACGCTATTTTGATTTTAATATCTCTAGCGAAGAAAATGGGACGGCTTTAAACAGTGGGCTTATTTTTTGGAAAGAGAGTTGCGGGGCTCGCACTTATGTGGCAGATAACTATCTTATAGACACAGCATGCTATAAAACCTTAGATTTGCATATACTATGATACCATTTATAGACATACACGCAATTAACTCCCGTTTCGAGAAATCCTTTAAAAATCAGTTCCAAGATTTTTTAGACAGTGGCTACTACGTTTTAGGGAATCAAGTTAGCGCCTTTGAGAGTAGGTTTGCAGACTACTGTGAAACTCAATATTGTATTGGAGTTGGTAACGGTTTGGATGCATTACGTCTTATCTTAGAAGGGTATAAGGTTTTGGGTAAGTTGGAGCTAGGGGATGAGGTGATTGTTGCCTCTAACACTTATATTGCTACTATAATAGCTATAAAACAAGCTGGATTACAACCAGTTCTAGTTGAGGTAGAGAATCAAACATTTAATTTTGATATCTCTGCATTAAAACAAGCTATTTCACCAACTACAAAGGTCATCATGCCAGTACACCTGTATGGTCAAATTGCACCTATGGAGCAAATAAATAGCTTTGCTGACTATAATAACCTATTGATTATTGAAGATGCGGCACAAGCACACGGTGCAATCCATACCAACGGCAAACGTGCAGGAAATCTTGGTCATGCAGCAGGATTTAGTTTTTATCCAACCAAAAACTTAGGAGCTCTTGGTGATGCCTGTCTCTTATACACATCTGACGCTGCCGACGAAGAGGATAGTGTA
>CAJXUG010000212.1:0-2883 GCA_913060785.1 uncultured Flavobacteriaceae bacterium
TATAGTGACTTTAGTTGTTCTTGTTGGTGGTAAAAAAGCAGGAATGTTTGGTAAAACCAAAAGGGGTAAAGAGGTCGAAATAGCAAAAATCACTCCTATAGATATTACTGAAACAGTAGCTGCTACTGGAAAAATTCAGCCAGAGGTTGAAGTTGCACTTTCCTCTGAGGTTTCTGGAGAAATTATCTCACTTCCAATAAAAGAAGGACAAGAGATTAAAAAAGGAGAATTACTTGTAAAAATAAATCCAGATTTAATACAAGCAGCGGTAAGTCAAAGCGAGGCTGGACTTCAAAACATAAAAGCACAATTAGCTCAAGCCGAGGCCTCAGCTAGAAATGCCAAGGCAAACTACCAAAGAAACAAAACGCTCTTTGATAAGGGTGTTATTTCAAAATTAGATTGGGACCGCTCTATTGCAGAGTATGAAGGTGCACAGGCTAATGTAGAATCTGCATTTTATAGTGTAAAGAGCGCAGCGGCAAGTTTAAAGCAATCTAGAGATAATCTATCACGTACTGCAATATATGCGCCAATGTCTGGTACTATCTCAAGACTTGCCGTAGAGCTGGGTGAGCGTGTGGTAGGAACCGCACAAATGGCTGGAACAGAAATTGTACGTGTTGCAGATCTTACCAACATGGAAGTTGAGGTAGATGTAAATGAAAATGACATTGTAAAAGTGAATGTTGGAGATCAAACCATTGTGGAGGTAGATGCCTATTTAAAAAGAGAATTTAGAGGTGAGGTCACAGAAATTGCAAACTCAGCCCTTACAGCACTATCTGCAGATCAGGTTACAAACTTTAAGGTAAAGGTTCGAATTTTGCCTGAATCATATTCAGATTTAACCCAGGGCAAGCCAGAGAGCTATTCTCCATTTCGTCCAGGTATGACAGCCACCGTAGATATTATCACTAATAAAAGAACTCAAATTATTGGTGTGCCAATCAGTGCTGTAGTTATAAAAACAGATACTACATGTACCAAAGAAAAAATAAATAAAAAGAAGATCACTTCAGAAAAACAAGAAAAGTACGAAGTGGTTTTTGTTAAAAACGGAGAAAAAGCCGCCCTTAGAGTTATAAAAACAGGTATTCAAGATGATAGTAATATTGAGGTTTTGTCTGGACTCCTTGCAGGAGATGAAGTGATTACTGGGCCTTACAATACCGTTACAAAATCTTTAAAGTGCGATGATTTAATAGATCTCAAACAAGAGGAAGAACTAGAAGACTAATGGCAACAATACTTTGTATAGAAACGGCCACTAAAAATTGTTCTGTAGCGCTTTGTGTAAACGGTAATGTAATTGCTCTGCAAGAAGATAATCCAAAAAATGAACCAGACAAAGGTTTTTCTCACGCAGAAAAATTACAAGGTTACATCACAAAGGTTCTAGACCAAGGCAATGTTTCTAAAAACGATCTGGACGCTATTGCCGTTAGCAAAGGTCCAGGATCTTACACGGGCCTTAGAATTGGTGTTTCTAGCGCAAAAGGGCTTTGTTACGCACTAGATATTCCTTTAATTGCTATTTCTACACTAAGCTCATTGGCTAGGCGGGTTACTGGCTCATTGGTGGTGCCTATGTTGGACGCAAGAAGAATGGAAGTTTATAGTGCTGTTTTTTCTTCTGAGATGGAACAAATTAGAGAGATACAGGCCCAGATTATAACTCAAGATTCTTTTAAAACTTTCCTTGATAGGGGTCAGGTAACCTTTATTGGTGATGGGGTAGAGAAATTTGAAGCGGTATGTACCCACCCAAATGCTGTTTTTATTAAAAATGCATTGCCATCTGCCTCCCAAATGGCTGAGGTTGCAGCTCATAAGCTCAGTGCAAACCAGACCCAAGATGTTGCTTATTTTGAACCCTACTATCTGAAAGATTTTATTTCTCTGTAACCGGCTAGTTGCCTTGTTTGGTTTTGTAAATTTTCATTTGTAATGTCATTGGCTACAGATCAATAAATCAATTCAATTATACGTATTTTTAACCCGTGGACACAAAAGCATTTGATGTTATAGTAATTGGTGGTGGTGCGGCAGGTTTTTTTGCTGCAATCAACCTTAAAACCAAGGCTCCAAAGCTTAAAGTTGCTATTCTAGAAAGAGGAAGTCAAGTACTTACAAAGGTTAAAATTTCTGGAGGTGGTAGATGTAATGTTACTCATGGTGAGTTTATACCCAGTGAGCTTTCCAAAAATTACCCAAGAGGAGAAAAAGAATTGTTGGGCCCTTTTCATACCTTTATGACAGGAGATACCTTGGCTTGGTTTGAGCAAAGGGGTGTTAGTATCAAGATGGAAGAAGATGGAAGAATGTTTCCTACCTCAAATACCTCACAAACTATTATAGATTGTTTTTTAAACGAAATTTCTACCCTTGGGATTCCTCTTTTAAAAGAGCATCCTGTCAAAGAGATTCATAAACTAGATAAATCTTGGAGTATTACAACAACCAAGGAAATATTCTTAGCCCAAAAGATTGTTATTGCTACAGGATCTAATCCAAAAATATGGAATATTTTAAGCGCCCTAAAACATACCATTGTTGCTCCGGTTGCATCTTTATTTACCTTTAATATAAAAGATCAAAGAATTTTAGACCTTCCTGGTGTTTCTGCGCAGGTTAGTGTTAAAGTGATGGGCCAAAAGGGTAAGGTTGTTTTACAAAGCGAAGGTCCTTTGCTTATAACACATTGGGGTATGAGTGGACCTGCTATTTTAAAACTATCTGCCTGGGGCGCGAGGATTCTAGAAACCTTAGACTACACATTTACTATTGTTGTTAATTGGTTGATGTATAAAAACCACCAAGAAGTGTTGGAAGATTTGTTACCTGTCTCTTATACACATCTGACGCTGCCGACGAAGAGGA
>CAJXUG010000213.1:0-2874 GCA_913060785.1 uncultured Flavobacteriaceae bacterium
GGATAAAGAATACCGTCAAGCAGTAACTGCTGCAGGTACTGGATGTATGGCCGCTTTAGATGCAGAACGCTACCTAGCTACCCTAGAGACGGCCGTAGAGGCATAAGTTTTAATACACAATATAAAAGGCTGCAATACTTAGTATTGCAGCCTTTTTTGTGATTTATAACGTTTGAATGCCTCGTATTAGTTTTGATTTGTATTTACAGGCACAACAGGCACAACAGGCACAATTGGCACTGGAGGTGTTGGTGGGCTAGGAACTTGTATGTTAGCATCAATTATACTATTAGACTCTTCTATACAATCAAGACACTGAGTCCCCTCTGGTGTTATTAATAGTGTTTTTTCTTCGTCACCTAAAATAAGAATGTCTCTATATCTAGATTCATTTCTATGAAAAGAACGCGTGTTTTTATCTGCAACCAATCTTGTATCTACTGGTAAGTAGATAATAATCTCCATTTCTTGATCTCTATACTTATTGGCAATATCTGTCAAGAAGTAACCATCCAACGCTAATTCATTAGTGTCAAAGTTATAATCGAAATTAAAATCAATCGCTTCTGCTCTGGCCTTAGCCTCTCTATAATCTTTACCTCTTGCAGATTTTTCTATAACTATTTTACCAATATTTTCATTGGTACTTCTTACAATTAGCCTGATGTCATTTGAATACAATACTTTGTCTCCATTTTCATTTGGTTTAACATTTAGACCACCATTTCTTCTAACATCATAACTATACTTGTCATTGTTACGCATGCTCAATTGTACAGGTGTTTCTGTATTTATATTTAAGGGTATTTCAGTAATACTTGTATCCTCATAAGCTCTGTCTCTAGCCTGTCTAACTCCTAGTACTGCTAATGCAATTAAAGAGAGTAGCCATATTGTTGCTAGTGTAATCTTTCCAGGCGTTCCAATAGATTTCATATTTGGAGCAATAATTTTTAGTCCTAATATAAAGAGTACTAATAATGGAATACCAGCTACCAAAGTAAGGATGATAGATAATAACCATATAGGTGTATTTGTTGTATCAAATAATTGATATAAATCCATTCCAGCACCAGTATCATAGATACCAAATGTGCCAAAGACAAACATGCCTATAATAGTAGAAATAAGACCTAATAATCCAGCTACCAAAATAATGAGGCCAAAGAATTTTACAAATACTTTGAGTATCGTTAAGATAACACTACCAAGAGAATCGAAAAAACTAGCTGATCCTTTTTTGATTTTCTCTCCGTATTTATCAAATTCTGCATTTTTTATGCTGTCTGATACAGATTGATAGCCCTCATTAAACTTTTTTTCAATATTGGAGATATTAATTGGTTCTCCAGTCATTTTAAGTTTTTCACTAGTAGTTTCTGCTGCACGTACTAATATCCAGAATAAGATATAAGCAATGATACCAAAGCCACTTGTAATAAAGGTTAATAATATCCAAAATAGGCGTACCCATATAGTTTCAAGACCTAAGTAATGTCCTAGTCCAGAACAAACACCTGCTATAAATTTGTTATCTGAGTCTCTAAATAATTGTTTGTTGCTAGTAGTCTCTCCCTTTGTTTGGTTACCAGAAGCGCTGTTTGTTTGTGTGGCACCTTCATCCATGATGTAGTCTTCTGGTTGCCCCATTATTTCTATAATTGCATCTAATTCTCTAGTGGAGATTACTTGTGTGTTAATTTCAAGCTTTTCCGAAAAAAGCTCTGCAATTCTTGCTTCTATATCTTGGATAATTTCATCTCCTCCAACGGGATCACTAATCGACTTTTTTACAGCCTCTAGGTAGCGCGATAATTTCGCAAAAGCATCTTCATCTATATGGAAAAAAGTTCCGGCTAAATTTATATTTACTGTCTTTTTCATTTCTTTGGGGTTGTATGGGTTACTTTAGAAACCGCTTGTTGTAGATTGCTCCAGGTAGTTGTTAATTCGGTTAAAAATAGGGTTCCTTTTTGTGTTAGTGCATAGTATTTTCTTGGTGGCCCACTGGTAGATTCTTCCCATCTATAAGAGAGTAACTCGGCATTTTTTAACCGAGTTAAAAGCGGATATATAGTGCCCTCTACCACAAGTAGTTTAGCATCTTTTAGTCTGGTTAGAATATCACTGGTGTACGCCTCTCCATCTTTTAAAATAGATAGTATGCAATACTCTAATACTCCTTTGCGCATTTGCGCTTTTGTATTTTCAATATTCATTGTTTAGAATTTTTAAGCCAAGAGGAATGTTCTTGTGTGTTGCCACTTATCTTGGTGCTTTTAGTACATGCTGCAGAAGTATCTTGTTCTTGCTGTAAAACAGTTACCCCTGTAATAGATAATACTAAGGCAAGTGTTAAATTAATGATGGTATTCATGGTTTATGTAGGTGTTTTTTTTAGAAACTATTAGTTTCTTATACAAGTATATGTCTAAAAGAAGGTAGTATGTTACACATAGTACTGAAATTAACATTTAATTAACATTTATTGATAGCTACTTTAGGGCCCTTATTTACTTTGTTTATTAAACTTCTTGGATTATCTTCGTTAAAAATCATACTACATGAAGGCAACACCAAGAGCTATTAACAGTTATATCTTTTTTAAATTACCTTCTTGTTATTTAACTGGAGTACGTGTCAAGACTATTGACCAGACTTGTTGTGTTACATCTGTAAGGCATAGATGGATCAATCAAAACCCTTTTAAATCTATGTTTTGGGCTGTACAGGGCATGGCTGCAGAACTTGCAACCGGAGCATTAGTTATGGCTAGTATTGCTCAAAGCGATGCTAAAATATCTATGCTAGTTGCAACCAATAATGCCTGTCTCTTATACACATCTCCGAGCCCACGAGACAGGCAGAAATCTC
>CAJXUG010000214.1:0-2863 GCA_913060785.1 uncultured Flavobacteriaceae bacterium
ATCTACACTATCCTCTTCGTCGGCAGCGTCAGATGTGTATAAGAGACAGGCGATACATAGAGGCCTTAGGAGATTATGTTAAAATGGTTACAGAACATGATTCCTTGGTTGTACTCTCAACAATGAAAGCATTTGAGGCGCTGCTACCTAAGGATCGTTTTTTGCGAATACACAAATCTTATATTGTAAATCTTGATAAAGTAATACGATACAACAGTAAAATAATTGAGCTAGAAAAAGAAGAACTACCACTAAGCAGAAATAGAAAAACAGATCTTGTTCAGGCACTGGCTGCCAACAACAAAGATTAATTAAATAGTTAATGCCCAGGTTTTATTAGAACAAATAAAACCTGGGCATTTTTTTGTTTAAAAATTAAGTTATTCTAAATCCTATCAATTAAGCACATCAATAATTATCTACATCTATTGTTACCCGTATAGATGAAAATTGTTTTGCAGCATTAAAACTACGTTGCACACTTGCGATGTATGCCTTGGTTTTTTGTAAAGATTGATTTTTAGGAATCTTGACCAACACACCAGTAATATATAAGTTTCTTACTCTTGCTACCGCTGGGGCCTCAGGACCCAACACATTGTCTTGAAGATGTTGTTTAAGAGCCATAGCATACCACTGTGCTCCACTTTCTACCTTTTGAAGGCTTCTGTCTTTAAATGTGATTTTTATAGTTCTATAAAAAGGTGGGTATTTAAAATCATATCTCTCTTGGGTTTGAACACGATACATTTCTTGATATCCATTAACACTAACTTGTTGTAAAATAGTATGGTCTGGGTTATAGGTTTGTATTAGTACACGTCCTTGCTCTTTGGTGCGCCCTGCCCTACCTGCAACTTGAAGTAATAATTGAAAACTACGCTCATGGGCCCTAAAATCTGGAAAATTGAGTAGATTATCCGCGTTCATCACACCAACCAAACCAACATTTCTAAAATCTAAGCCTTTGGCTAGCATTTGTGTGCCAATTAAAATGTCAATTTCAAGATTCTCTAATCTATCAATTAATTTTTTATAGGCATGTTTACCTCTTGTTGTGTCTTGATCCATCCTAGCTACTGTGTGGTCTGGAAATAACGCTATAAGCTCAGTTTCAATTTGTTCTGTACCAAACCCTTTACTATCTAGAGTTTCAAGCCCACAAGCCATACAACTCTGTTGCATTGGTGTATTATGGCCGCAGTAATGACACCGTAATTGATTTTTGTATTTATGAAACGTTAGACTTACATCACAGTTTGGACACTGAGGTGAACTACCACAAGTTTTACACTCCACAATAGGAGAAAATCCTCTTCTGTTCTGAAAAAGTATAATTTGCTGATTGTTGCTTAAAGACACTTTTATTTCTTCCAACAATCGGTCACTGAAATGACCCGTCATCTTCTTCTTCTTGTGCTTTTCTTTAATATCTATTAACTCTACGGTTGGCATTTTAATATTTCCGAAGCGTTTATTTAAACTCACCAAACCATACTTACCCTCTTTTGCATTGTGGTAGCTCTCTAAAGAAGGAGTCGCAGAACCCATCAGGAGTTTACCTTGATGTATTCTTGCCAAGACTATAGCGCTATCTCTTGCATGGTATCTTGGGGCTGGATTATACTGTTTAAAAGAAGGTTCATGAGATTCATCAACAACAATGAGCCCTAAATTACTAAACGGTAAAAACAAAGAGGATCGTGCACCAATTATAATTTGTGTTTTAGCTTTGTTTTGTAATACGTTATTCCAGAGCTCTACTCTTTCGTTTACAGAATATTTTGAATGGTATACCCCTATTTTTTCTCCAAAATAATATTGCAACCTAGAAATAAGTTGTGTGGTTAGTGCAATTTCAGGCAACATAAATAACACCTGTTTATCAATAGAGAGTTGCTGTTCTATGAGTTTTATATATATCTCAGTCTTACCACTAGCGGTAACCCCATGGAGCAAAACAACATCTTGCTCTTTAAAACAAGTGTTTATCTCTTTATAGGCTTGTTGTTGAGCATCACTTAAAGCCATTATAGCCTCTGAGGCTTCACCTTTATAATTAACTCTATCCTTTTTGAGATAAAACTCCTCTAAAACTCCTTTTTTAACCAAGGCTTTTATAGCGCCAGGACCAGCACCACTAGCTTTTTGAAAGGAAGTAACTCCAACAGCTTTTTTAGTTTGAGCCTGTAGGCTAAATAGTTGTAATAAAATTTCTTTTTGTTTAGGTGCTCGAGAAAGGCTTTCAAGCAACCCAGAAAGCTGCTCTTGCTCCTGATATAAACTAGCAACTTTAATGTACTTTTTGAGCTTAGGAGTGTACTGCTCATACATTTCTTCCTGTACCTCAATAACACCCAGATCCAAAAGGTCTTTAAGAACCTTTACAACTTGATTGCTATCCAAAACAGCTCTTACATCATTAATATGCAAAGGCGAGCGTTGTTGCAAGGCCTCAATAACCAAATATGCTGCATCTGAAATTTTTGCTGGATCTACAGCAGCATTCACACACAAGGACACCACAGTTTCACTCTCTAGTAAAAAAGCACTAGGGAGAGCAGCTTTAACTATTTCGCCAAGAGTGCACATGTAATAGCTAGCCATCCACTGCCAGTGTTTTATTTGCTGTGATGTAATAATAGGTGTTTGATCTAGGATTTGATCAATACTCTTGGTTTTATAACCCTCTGGTGCTTGATTGTGGACTTGGTACACAATAGCGGTATACACCTTAGACTTTCCAAAAGGGACCGCAACTCTATGACCTTGTTTTAAAAAACCTGCCTCATCCTTATTTACACTGTAGGTAAAGGCTGTCTCTTATACACATCTGACGCTGCCGACGAAGAGGATAGTGTAG
>CAJXUG010000215.1:0-2858 GCA_913060785.1 uncultured Flavobacteriaceae bacterium
AGATTTCTGCCTGTCTCGTGGGCTCGGAGATGTGTATAAGAGACAGGTAATTACCTTACTCATCGTTGCAATTTTTTGTTTTGGGATTGATGTTTTTAAAATTTCTTTTGATGACTCCTTTACTTTTTTACATCTAGGCACCTTTTTCCTTTTTTATATATTACTTACCGTAGAGTTGGTTGGACAAGTTTGGTCTGCCAAGCGAGTTGGTAAAAACGTGATTTTAGGTTTGATAAGTGGTTATATTTCTTTGGGGCTTTTAGGATTCTTTATTTGTATGATTATTGAAATGGCTACTCCAGGATCTTTTAGTACTATTTTAGAATCAAGTCTTGCTGGAGCTCCTCCTGTTGAGAAATTGATTTATTATAGCTACATCACACTGATGACCATTGGCTATGGAGAAATTGTACCACTTACAACTATGGCTAGGAAAGCATCTATTTTTATTGGTCTTATGGGACAAATTTATTCAGTAATTCTTACTGCAATTATTGTTGGAAAATATATAAGTCAACGCACTGTTTTAAAATAACCTATTAATTAAATTAAATTATGTTTATGAAATCTATTATTCGTATTACAATTACTTTTTTATGCTTGTTTGTTTTTAACTCCTGCTCTAGTGTTAAAGTTTTGAGTTCATGGCAAGCAGATGATTTAGAGGCCATCAAAGACAATACTATTTTGGTAATCGCTAGAACTAATAATACATCAGCAAGGGTATTCTTTGAAAATGAAATTGTCTCTCAACTTGCAAAAAAGAACATCAAAGCTACAGCAAGTTTTAGTGGTTTATCCAGCTTAAATCCAAATAAAGTTATCTCACAGCAAGAACAGAAAGCATTAAAAGCTCAAATTCAGAAACAAGGATATAACGGTGTTGTTGTAACGGTTATTAAAGACAAAGAAAATTTCACAAAGACCGTTACAGAAGATAGCGGTTACCAAGGAGGTACTTTTTTTGGCACCTATCCAGCATATTATGGTGGCTTCTATGGGTATTATAATGATCCTATGTCATACGCAACTAAAGGGGTCTATAAAGAATCAACGGCTACCACTTATACTACCGCAAATTATATTTTAGAGACTGTTGTCTATGATTTAGAAAAGCAAGTAGGTGAGCAACTTGTTGCAATAGTAAGCACCAAGTTAGAAGAGCCAGATGCTGCTTCTTCTATTGTAAGAAAATATGTAGCAGAGGTAATTAAAGCCCTGGAGAAATAAACTTCATTTTAAATGATATAAATTAAGATACACGCAATAATTGAACTAATTGCCCCTAGAATTTGATATCTGGAAAGATGTTCTTTAAATAGAATAATTGCTATAGCCATGCCACCAATAGGATGGAAATTAGAAATTAAATTTACTTTATACACCTGTAAAACAGTATAGCTGTAAAAAAACAAAATAACTGCTATGGCTGATAATAAACTCAAAAGAATTATTTTAACATCATAGTAAATCTTTAAATCAATTTTGTTTTTTTTTGTGTAAAACCCAATGCAAAAAAATAAAATTAATATGATTGCTTCTTGAATAAATATAGTTGTTTGATAACCCATTTTTTCAATGGGTATTCCCGCCAAAGGGTATGCAATACCAAAACACAATGAGGCCAATAACCCATATTTAATTCCTTTTCTTAGATTGAAATTAAATCCATTAAAGCAAATCACAGTAAATATGGAAAGTCCTATTTGAATGCAATAGTATTTCCAAACAATAGGCTCCTTAAAGAGTATGAAAGATACAGATTGAGAAATTAATAGTGTAAATATGTTTAGAAAAAGCACATTGGTTGTTGTTTCTGTTTTAAAGGCTTTCACTAAAAAATAAAGACCTACACCAGCAATCAATCCACTCAAAAGAGCAATACCAATCATTGGTATGTTTACCAGGTGAGGTGTAGTGCTGCTAATAAAGTAAAGACCCAACAATACCGTTGTTAGAAGTGTTCTGTGCAGTAAAACCTTCATATGGCCATGGATGAGTATACAAGGCCTCCAAAGTGCATCTGTAACTCCCATAAAAAATACGCCTAGAATTGCTGTTATCATGATTTGAAATAGTTGTTTAGATACGCTTCATTGAAAAAAGAAGGGTAGAAGTTTTTTGCACCTTCTAGATATTGATTTTTGTAAGAAATCTTGTTTGTTTTTGACTTATGGTATTTAAGAATGTAAACGTATTGCAGCATTAAAGTCTCATAGTTTCTAGGGAAATTATCAAATGAGATTGATTTTTGCCATAGTTGTAAACTCTCTAAATCTTGGCGGAACATAAACAACAGCATAACCATTAGGCCGTATTGTTCATAATGTTCAAATTTATAATAGTTACTGTAGTTTGTTTTGATTTTAAATTTTTCTGAAATCCAAGTCATCACTTCAAAATTTCTTGTAATTATAGCTGTGGTTATTAATTCAAAATAATAATCAATGTCGGTTTCGCTATCGCTATTGCTAGGTATTTGGTGATGGTAGTTGTTCATTATTTTAGACAAGTCTTTGGACTCATAAAATAATTCTTGAGCAATAATTCTACCCTTTAGTATAGGATGAAAACTTGAATCTGGTACTAGTTTAAAAAAATGATCTTGGCTTTCTTTATTAAGGTACATCTTCAAATTTAAAACACCCCTACAAAATTGTTTGACATCTTTTCTTTTTGTCTGTTTTTCAATAATTATCAGCCAATTTCCATAATAGCTATTGAGATGTTTATAGTCTACATAAATGGTTAGAATTAAATCTAAAAAGTTATCATTCAATACTAATTTTTGTAGTTCTTTAGATTCTGAATCTGTCTCTTATACACATCTCCGAGCCCACGAGACAGGCAGAAATCTC
>CAJXUG010000216.1:0-2856 GCA_913060785.1 uncultured Flavobacteriaceae bacterium
CACTATCCTCTTCGTCGGCAGCGTCAGATGTGTATAAGAGACAGAATCTAGACAGTACCTCAAAGCAAGGTTATTGCTTAAACAAACCTGCCCTTATGGTAAGATCCTTTATGAGCTTTTCTTCTTCTTTACTCTCTAACAAAACATTGTAATTCTCCCAAAACTCTGGACGATACGGCTGAGGAGAGAAAATATCTTCGGTCCAGGTTTTTGACCGCTCCAGCTTTATAAGCTCCGGATCCCTAATAATTTCAGTAAAAACAATTTCTTGTACTGTGTTGTAATAAAAATCTGCTTTGTCTTGGGTAGCATTTCCGTCTTTATCTAGTTGATCTGAAGAGCGATCTCCAGCATTTACTAGCTTAGGCGTTTCATAATAAATATACTTAGGGTACATCTTTCCTTGATACTCCATGTAAGTCATCACTAGTTTGTGGTTTAAAAGAGTACCAAACAAACTCTTACTGCGTTTAACTTGATTCTCTGAGCTAGCCACCAGCTCATACATTACTTTTTTAATAGCCCATGAGTCCCAATCTATATAGATCCATCCTTTGGCCTGAAAACCTTCGTTGTAAATATCTGGAGTGTTTAAACCCACAAAATCTACTCCTTTTAATATCTCAATTTTGTATAATTTCTTCTCATTTTCTACCAGCACCGTATCTAACCTAAACTCATGACGAGCCAATATATCTTCACCAAAAAGCGCGCTGGTGGCATTGGCATTTCTAACCATATTTATTTTACCTCTAAAGAGCTTATCTAGCCCATTTACCCGCTGGTCATTCCAGCGAATTGCCTCAACTAGTGATGCCGTAGAAATAGTATCTCGTCGCAAGTTGTTTTTACGAAGGGTTTTATTTTTTGTTCTTGTTTTTAAATAAGAAGTGTAGGCAAAAAGACTGTCAACATCTCTTAAATCATAACTCTTGCGTGTTTGGTCTACGTTGAGGCGCAGCGCATTTTTTGATCCAGCATCATAACTAGAATCATACAAAGTAATAGCACTCTCTACAAGCCATTTATACTCACTAGAATTACGCTCTTTATGTCTTAAAAACCCTTTTTGTATATACGCACTGTCTGGGAGGGTTTGGGGTAACTCCTCAATAGCACGAAGCACAATATCATTTCCAGTTTTGGGTCTTGTTTCTGCTATTAATAGAATTTCATCTAAAGATGCAATATCCTCCTCTAGAAAGATATCCATCGTGCTATCAAATTCGCTCACCAAAGACTTAAAACTCTTGTAGCCTATAGAGGAAATAACCAAGGTGTCATTGGCATACTTTTTAGGAATACTCAACAAAAACCTACCGTCTGTATTTGTAATAGTACCAATGGTTGTGTTTTTAACATATACACTAGCACTCTTTAGGGGAGCAAAACTCGCAAAATCTACAATCTTGTTTTTAATTTCTATTTGAGAAGTCACGCTTATAGAAACTAAGCATAGCAAGACGAGCATGTAATATCTATGCAGGTTGTTATTTTTGGGCATGGGCTATTAATTTTAAAAACAACAAAACGTTGCAAAACACAACACTTTGAGAGTACTGTTTATAACACCTAGATTTGGTTTATATTGTATCTAATTTATGTAGCTGGCTTATAATTAACGCCATCAATTACCATTTTAGAGATAATCTCTCTTAGTATTTCTGAAGTACCTCCTCCAATTGGCCCTAACCTACTATCTCTAAGATTTCTTGCCAGTGGATACTCCTCCATATAACCATATCCACCTAAAAGCTGCACACAATCATAAGCAACTTGATCTGCAATTTTTGTTGATAATAGTTTAGACATCGTTGCCTCCTTAACTACATACTCACCATCATCTAGACGTTTTGCCGTAACATAGTTAAAGGTTTTAGCCATTTCTACCTCACTTGCTAAATCTGCAACTTTATGACGCAGAGCTTGAAACTTTGAAATAGGCTTTCCAAAAGCAGTACGCTCTTTCATGTACCCTATAGTATATTCTAGGGCCCACTCACTTCTTGCATGTGCATTTACTCCCATGATTAATCTCTCAAGAGCGAAGTGTTGCATGATGTATGGGAAACCAAGATTCTCTTCTCCCATTAAATTTTCTGCAGGAATTACAACATTGTCAAAAGCTATCTCTGCAGTATCACTTGCCCTCCAACCTAATTTATCAAGTTTGGTGGCACTAATACCAGGAAGATCTCTATCCATCACAAAAATGCTAATTCCTTTATTTCCTAGTTCTGGTGAGGTCTTTGCAGCTACTATTAAATAATCGCTGTACACCCCATTTGTAATAAAAGTTTTGGATCCGTTAATTACATAAGTATCGCCTTTTTTTACAGCTGTAGTTCTCATGCCTCCAACATCACTACCACCAAAAGGCTCTGTAATACACAAACAACCTATTTTTTCTCCAGTAACGCTTGGTACTAAATATTTTTGTTTTTGAGCCTCGCTAGCCTCCTTATTGAGGTGAGTCATAGCCAAATACTCATGAGCCCAAATAGCAGCAGCAAAACCACCACTGTTTATCTTTTGCAGTTCTTCAATAAAAATAATCGTATAAAAAATATCTAAGTCCATCCCACCATAAGCCTCAGGAGTTGCAAGGCCAAAATAACCCATCTCTCCAAATTTTTCCCAAATGAAACGATCTATAGTACCTGTTTGCTCCCAGGTGTCAATGTGAGGAACCACCTCTTTTTTCAAGAAGTCTTGAAAACTCTTTCTAAAAAACTCATGCTCCTCTGTAAAATATAAACTCATACTGTAAGGCTAACTATTTAATATTGATATCTACTATAATGTATAAAACAACTTAAAAAAACTGTCTCTTATACACATCTCCGAGCCCACGAG
>CAJXUG010000217.1:0-2848 GCA_913060785.1 uncultured Flavobacteriaceae bacterium
CTACACTATCCTCTTCGTCGGCAGCGTCAGATGTGTATAAGAGACAGTACCAATACCAATACCAATACCAATACCAATCTAATCTATTGAAGTATACAGGTAAAATAATAGCTCTGGCATTTCCTGACACCTTTGTAAAGGGATCTACAGATTTGATTTGTAAGTTGTTACCATTTATTGGGGTAGGTACAAAGCAATACATAAAGGCGGGCCATGCTGCATTGTTGTTAATTGAAAATAAAACAGGTCTTATCAAGTATTTTGATTTTGGGCGCTATAGTACTCCTGATGGCTATGGAAGGCTTAGAAGCATTGAGACAGATGCTGAATTACACATTGGTTTTAAAGCCATATTTACGCCAGAGGGAACCGTGCAAAATATGGAACAAATACTACATTGGCTTACAGATAATCCTCAAAAAACTAATGCTTCGGGACGCTTATTGGCATCTGTTTGTGAAACAATTGATTTTAAAAAAGCACAAACCTATCTTTTAAGTCTTCAAGATAGGGGCAGTATACCCTATGCTCTTTTTGACAAGAATTCTAGTAATTGCTCTAGAGTAGTTGCTAATACCATACTTCAATCCACAGACACAAAAGATATTATTAACCGCTTAAATTTCAATAAACTCTTCACCCCAAGCACTATTGGAAATGTAAAAGTTGCTGCAAGTAACGGGATAGTGTATGAAGTTAACGGGACTCAAATAAAACATTTTACATCAACCCCGTTAAAGGAAAACATTTCTAATTTTTTCGATAAAAATGTTCCTCCAACACCTGGCCCCAAAGACAAGATAAATACTCCTGAGCATTGGTGCTTTTTAGAGGGAATAGGCAGTAGTGCTTATTTTGAAATGGTGCCGTGTGTCTTACCGGAAAATCACTTTAGGATAAAACGATATAATACCCATTTAGCATTAAATTTTGACGGGTTTTTTTTTAGCAGTGAGTTTGATGTTACAAAACCCTATAAATTCACCTATGACTCTCATTGTAAGTATTGTCATGTATTACAAAGTGGCACTAAAATAAAATTGGATTGTGTAGGAACTTTTTCTAGCTTTAATTCATAGAAAAAGGAGCACTTAATTTAAAGTTTGGGATACTTACTTTAAATTTCTCAGTTGAAGTGAAATTGACCATTTCATAGTATCCACTCATTGATCCAAAAGGACTCAGTAATATGCAGCCGCTGCTATAGGTGTGAAAACTTCCAGGTTTGATAACTGGTTTTTTTCCCACAACACCCTCTCCAAAAACCATATCAATATCGTTTAATGCATCCTTTATTTTCCAGTGACGTGATTTAAGTTGCACTATATCTTTGCTCTTGTTCTCAATACGTATAATATAGGAGAATGCATACTGCTGTATCCCATTAGAGACAAAGGCGTCTTCAAAACGAGTTTTGATAGAAACTTTAATGCCTTGGGTAACTTTTTGAGTCATTTTGTTATATTAAATAAGTAGTGTTATAGTATCGCTATGCATAAAAATACAAAATTTATTATGATGTGTAAAAAATAACGATACATTATCTTATGAAGTACCAGCAAAATAAAAATGACACTTCTATAAGCTTAAACCTTCAATGAAAATAAAGAGTTGTTTTTTGTCACAAAATCTTCACAGGTTTTAAAGAAGTTGATAATGTCTTTTTCATCATTACCAGCGTTTATTGTTACAAGGCGCACAAATTCTGTCTCTCTAAAAATTCCAAACCCTACCATCGCTTCTGCGTTTTGATATAAGAGTGTACACAAGTCTTGGGCTGGTATTCCTTTATAATTATAGCAAATAGATATGGAGTCATCAAAGCTGTAGAGGGTGTAATCTGGATTGCTTTTAATGTAATTTCTAGCCACATCTGCCAAATGAAATTGCTGATCCACAATTTTTTCTAACCCGAGGGTTCCTACAGATTTCCATAGGGTCCAAAATTTTAACGCGTCGTTTCTTCTACCGCATTGTAAAGATGTTTTTCCTAGGTTGTAATCATCCCCATCTGTTTGGTATAAATAGGTAGCGTCATTACTGAAACTATCGTGTAAATATTTTTTGTGTTTTGTAAGTATGATAGAGCAAGTAAGGGGTGTCCCCATCATTTTATGGGCATTGTAGCTAAAAGAATCTGTAAGGGCTATTCCTTCAACCAGGTGCTTGTATTTTTTACTAAAAATCACACTACCACAATACGCACCATCTACATGAAGCCAAAGCTTGTATTCTTTACAAATCTCAGATAATGGTGTTATCTCATCAAAGGCCCCAAGTACAGTAGTTCCGGCAGTTGCATTCACAAAAAATGGTTGCAAACCTTTTGCGATATCCTCAGAGATTTTAGCGCTCAAGTCTTTCGGGTCCATTTGCCCAAATTCATTGGTGGCTACATACCTAACTTGTTCCCGCCCAATACCTATAAAAGCAGCATTTTTTGAGGTAGAATAATGGGATTCTATGGAGGTGTAGGCAGTCATTTTTTGGAGCACACCTTCATTTTTAATGGTGTCATTGTGCGCATCACGTGCCATTAATATTGCCATGAAATTACTCATAGATCCTCCAGGGGCGAAGGTTCCATCTGCATCTTTACCATAGCCAATCAAATCACAAGATTTGCGTAAAATTTCTTTTTCAATTCCTACTTGAGGACCAGCAACTTTATAAGTATACATGCTGTTATTGAGCAGTACTGCCAATAAATCTCCAAGGGTAGCTTTTGGATTCCTGCCTCCAAATAGCTGATTGAAAAACAGATTTGTTGCAGTACGGGGGGTGTTTAAAACAAGTTTTTCTAGTGCATTTTCAAAAAAAGCATCATCTGCGGGCTGCTCTTCTAAGG
>CAJXUG010000218.1:0-2825 GCA_913060785.1 uncultured Flavobacteriaceae bacterium
CGAGATTTCTGCCTGTCTCGTGGGCTCGGAGATGTGTATAAGAGACAGCATATTATTGTATATCAAAAAAATATTGAGACATATTTAAGCATTAAATTTTAATAGTTGTGAAAAATAATGTTATTGAACAAAAAAAAACTAAATTTGTATTTTATATTAATTTGTTAAAAACCAATAGTTTAAAACATTATGGAGTATCCTCTTCTTACATGTGCCATAGCACGCTCCACTAAAGTTTTGGGAGACAGCTGGTCTTTGCTTATTATGAGAGATATGCTCTGTCATAAACACTCTAAATTCAAAGAGTTTAAAGGATCTAAAGAAAAAATTGCCTCCAATATTCTTACCAACAGGTTAAAGTCATTATTAGAGATGGGGCTTATTGAAAAACTAGATCCTGAAGGCACCAAAAAGAGTACAACTTACATCGCAACACCTAAGGGTATGGATTCATTACCTATTATTTGTCAAATGTATTTATTCTCTATAGACTCTATAGATGAATCTTTACTAGACGACATGCAAAAAAATGTAAAAAAACAAATTAAAAGTGATGTTGCTCTTTTTCAAAAGACAAAAATAGCAGAGTACAAGTCTTTTGTTGAAGACTTAAGAGAGAATCTTACACTTTCTAAATTGGCTCTTAAAAAGTAAATTAATCAAATCACCTTTTTAGTTATTTATTGGTCTTGAAGTTAAAAGGAACACGCATGTTAATCTCACGTGCTTTGCCACCCATCATGCCTGGAGTTAATTGAGGTATCTTTAAAATATTTGTTTTTGCCGATTCTTGTAAGCCTTTATTACCGCCTGTGACACCGGTAATCTCAACAAAACCATCTTTATTTATTTTAAAACTTACAACCACACGGCCTTGGATATTTTCTTTGTACTCTAGGGTAGGGTACTTAAAATTACTAATGATGTGCTTTGATAATTGCTGGTTGAAACATGCATCTATCTCTGCAATACTGCCACTACACCCTGGCCAAACAGGTGGTATTTCTTTCATGGTGAGCTTGTTCTTTTTTAAATCACCCCAGTTTTCTTGGGCAAATGCAGCACTGGCACTACATATAAATAAATACAGCACTAATTTTCTCATGGTTTTTTTTTAAGTTGAGTATTATATGGCAACAGCCCCTTTTATGTGTGGATGTGGATTGTAATCTACCAATGTAAAGTCTTCAAATTTAAAATCAAAAATTGTTTTAACATCAGGGTTAAGTATCATTCTTGGCAATGCTCTCAGCTCTCTCGATAATTGAAGTTCTATTTGCTCCATGTGGTTGTTGTAGATATGTGCATCTCCAAAAGTATGTATAAAATCACCTACTTGGTAACCGCACACTTGTGCCATCATCATTGTAAATAATGCATAAGAAGCAATGTTAAAAGGCACTCCTAGAAAGATATCTGCACTGCGTTGGTAGAGTTGGCAAGATAGCTTACCATCTGCCACATAAAATTGAAAAAAAGCATGGCAAGGTGGCAAAGCGGCTTTTCCATTAGCGACATTTTCAGAAAAAGTTTTAGAGCTATCTGGCATCACACTCGGGTTCCATGCGCTAACCAGCATTCTTCTGCTGTCTGGATTTGTTTTTAATGTGTTTATAATGTCACTAATTTGATCCACCTCTTCACTGTTCCAGTTGCGCCATTGGTGGCCGTAAACGGGGCCTAAATCTCCTTTTTCATCTGCCCACTCATTCCAGATACGCACACCATTTTCTTGCAGATACCCAATATTAGTATCTCCATTTAAAAACCAGAGCAGTTCATACACAATAGATTTAAGGTGTAGTTTTTTGGTGGTTACCATCGGGAAACCCTTACTTAAATCAAATCTCATTTGGTGTCCAAACACACTTTTGGTTCCCGTTCCTGTACGGTCATGTTTTTGAGTTCCGTTGTCAACTACGTGTTTAATAAGTTCGTGGTATTGCTTCATTGCGCTTTTTTGTTTACAACTATAAAGATATGTAATCTAATAAAAACCATAAACTTTCTCGAAGAGCTGTTATCAGTATTTATTAACGATAATTAAATCTATGCCCTTACATGGCTATCCAATAATCATACCTGCAATTGTTGCAGAAATCAGAGATGCGATAGATCCTCCAATTAAAGCTTTCATTCCAAACTTAGACAAGGTTTTACGCTGTCCTGGAGCCAGAGAACCAATACCTCCAATTTGAATACCAATAGAGGCGAAATTCGCAAAACCACACAACATATAAGTGGCCATGATTATTGATTTCTCGTAATTAAGATGCATGATGTTGTTGATGTTCTTCAGTTCAGCTAATTGGATATAGCCTACAAATTCACTTGCGGCGAGTTTAATCCCCAGGAGCTGTCCCATCATCATCATGTCTTTGGAGGCAACTCCAATAAGCCACATCAGTGGGGCGAACACAGTTCCCAAAATAGCCTCTAGCGAAAGGCTAGGGTAGCTAGTGTTTGAGGCCATCCAGTCGTTTACTGTAGTAACATCTCCTATCCAGCCTAAAATTCCATTAAACATAGCGATAAAAGCAACAAATACCAGTAGCATTGCTCCAACATTTACTGCTAGTTTTAGCCCTTCTGTAGTACCATTGGCAATTGCATCTAGGATGTTTGAGCCAATTTTTTCTGAAGACACTGTAACATCTGTGTTAATTTCTTCTGTTTGTGGATATAATATTTTTGAAATCACAATAGCTCCAGGCGCAGCCATTACAGAGGCTGCAAGTAAATGTTTTGCGAATACTAGCCTCAGAGCAGGGTCATCACCCTGTCTCTTATACACATCTCCGAGCCCACGAGACAGGCAGAAATCT
>CAJXUG010000219.1:0-2813 GCA_913060785.1 uncultured Flavobacteriaceae bacterium
ATCTACACTATCCTCTTCGTCGGCAGCGTCAGATGTGTATAAGAGACAGATATCAGCCATTAACTGCCGCTACAGTTTCAACTCGGCCAGGCATCATTTCTTGAAGCATGGTTTGAATACCATTTTTAAGAGTAACGGTAGCCGAAGGACAACCACTGCAGGCCCCTTGCAGGATGACATGTACGGTTTTAGTGTCTTTTTGATAGGAGTCAAACGCAATGTGCCCACCATCACTTGCTACAGCAGGTTTGATGTACTCATCTAGTATATCAACAATCTCCTGCTCAATATTGCTGTATGCTTTGTCCTTTTTTTCTAGAGTAACAGCCGTTTTTTTCTTGTCATTTGCTGCCGTAACCTCTTTCTTGCTTTGCAAAAAAGCGTCATTAAAAATAGCTTTACCCTCTTCTATGAAGGTTCTTATAAATGAGCGTAGTTCATTGGAAACTTCTGTCCATTCAACCACATTATATTTGGTTATTGATACATAGTTTGCGCTAATAAAAACTTCTTTTACAAAAGCAAAAGAGAAGAGTGCTTTTGCCAGTGGTGCCTCTGTAGTATCTTCTATAGATTTAAACTCAAAAACGCCATCAGCTAATGGTTTGTTAGCAACATACTTCATCACCCCTGGGTTTGGAGTGCTTTCTGCATACACTGTTACGGGAACTTTTTTTGATGTTTCTTCTTCGGTGATTACCTCTTTGTCACTATTTAGGTAGTCTGCAATAGATTGTGCTACTTCGTCCTGTACAGATGGCCAATCAACAATGTTGAACTTCTCAATAGCAACAAAATTTTGAGATATATAGACTGTTTTCACAAAGGGAAGGTAAAACAATTCTTGAGCCAAAGGGCTAGGTTTTGCTTGGTCTATGTTAGAGAACTCATAACTTTTCGCCTGGGTTAAAAACGAATTTGTAACAAACTTCACAATATTTTCGTTATTTGTTGGTTGTACAGATATGTTAAATTGTTCCATAGTGTGAATTTTGTGTGATTTTTTTTTGCAAAAATACCGAAAGAAAATCATTGTAATGAATATATTTGACCTCATATTGATATGTCAATGAAAAAAATACTACCCTTTATATTTGCGCTGCATTGTTCTGTGGGTATTGGCCAGATCACCATAGATGAAACCTTTACTGCTCAAGAATTAATTCAAGACATCCTTATTGACTCCCCATGTGCTGAGGTTACTAATGTTGGCCAACGTACCGGGACAGATTTTGGTAACGTAAACGGGATTGGTTATTTTAACGCAAACGGCTCAAATTTTCCTTTTTCTGACGGTATTATTTTAATGACGGGTGATGTTTCTCAGGCATCTGGACCCAATAATACTGCTGTAACCTTAAGTGGTGGTGACGCATCATGGCCCGGAGATCCAGACTTAGAGGCAAACACTACTGCAACAGCAACCAATAACGCCTCTGCCATACAGTTCAATTTTGTGCCACAAATTGCTCAAATAAATTTTAATTTTATTTTAGCCTCTGAAGAATATAATAGAAATTTTGAATGTGATTTTTCTGACGCTTTCGCATTTATTCTCACAGATCAAATAACGGGTGTTGTTCAAAACCTTGCGGTATTACCTGGCACCACAACTCCAATAGAGGTTACAAATGTTAGGTATGGTATCCCAGGACAGTGTGAAGATATAAATACAGAATTCTTTCAACAATATAATTTTGATGTTCCTGGTTTGCCTTCAGTAAATGCTGCAGACTCTCCTATATACCTCAATGGCCAAACCGTTCCTTTAACAGCTGTAGGAAATGTAATTCCAGGAAATGGGTACAACATAAAATTAGTTATCGCAGATGAAACAGATTCTGCATATGATGCGGCTGTATTTCTTGAGGGCGGTTCTTTTAATATTGGGGTAAACCTTGGACCAGATATTACTGTAGATTCCGGAACTGCTTTGTGTGAAGGTGAAACATTAGAGATAGGCTTATTTGGTATAGGTGACGGTCCTGATGGAAGTACCTACCAATGGTTTATTTTCAATCCTGTTACAATGGTGTTTGATATAATTCCAGGAGAAACTAATTCTACTCTTGATGTTACTGTATCTGGCACCTATCAAATAGAAGTTACCAATGATGATTCTGGTTGTTCTGGCACCGATGATATTGTAGTTGAGTTTGCTCCACAACCAACAGCAAACCAACCAGACAATTTGTTTCAGTGTGATGATGGCTCTCAGATGGGTGTTTTTGATCTTACCATTAATGACCCTTTTGTACTGGGCTCGCAAGACCCTACCTTGTTTGCAGTAAAATACTATGAAGATTTCACAGACTCTCAAGCAGGTGTAAATGAAATTCTTACGCCCAATGCCTTTCTTATTGCCGCACCACCTTTACAAACAATTTTTGTGCGCATAGAAGATATTGGCGGAATATGTTTTGCTTTAGAAGATTTTACAATTAATTACTCCCAACCTTTTGTAACTGAACTTACTGACGAAGGATTTTGTGATGGTGACTCCAGCGGCATAGTTGCTGTTAATTTGCCAGATTTGAAAGACCTTGAGGTGCTAAATGGTCTAGACCCACTACTTTATGATATTACATACCACAATACGCCCATTGACGCTAACACTGATGTAAACCCACTACCAGGAATTTATAATGTAACGGGACCAGTTGAGACTATTTTTGTGCGTATAGAAAGTGTTTTTGACCAGCTTTGTTTTGATACAGGAAGCTTTGATGCAACTATTTATTTAGCGGCTACCGCCACCATCCCAACCAAGTATAATGTGTGTGACGCGTTACCCAATGATGGTTTTGGCACTT
>CAJXUG010000220.1:0-2804 GCA_913060785.1 uncultured Flavobacteriaceae bacterium
CTCTTCGTCGGCAGCGTCAGATGTGTATAAGAGACAGCAGCAAACCATGCATGGTTAGAAAAACAAAAAAATAATTTCTTTTTTTAAAATAGTATTTCTGTATAACTCCTTGGCTTGTTATATATTTGTTTAAAACACCATCTATTGAAAGCCGCTAGCTTAGCACAAATAAAAAAAGAATTAAAACTTCGTTCTTCTCAAGATATAGAGGAGCTGTGTTTGCGATTGGGACGTTTTAAAAAAGAAAACAAAGAGCTACTCACCTATTTATTATTTGAGGCAGATGATGAGCAAGGGTACATCACACATATCAAAGAAACTATTGATGATGAGTTTAACAGCATTACAAATACCAACTTTTACTACCTTAAAAAAAGTGTGCGTAAAATATTGAAAAATGTAAAGAAATACATTCGGTATTCAAATGACAAAGAAACAGAGGTTGCTATTTTACTTCATTTTTGTGAGCGCCTTATTACTTTTAAGCCATCAATTACAAGAAACATAACACTACACAACTTATATGATAGGCAAATACAACTTATCGATAAGAAAATTGAAGCCTTGCATGAAGATTTGCAGTATGACTACAGAGAAGATATGCAACGTTTAAAATAATACAAAACCATGACTACGCTATATCATAACCCCCGTTGCAGCAAATCAAGACAAGCATTACAAGTATTACAGCAGGCAAATGAGCCTGTTGAGATTGTATTGTACTTAAAAGATACCCTTAGTGAAGATGCTTTAAAAAAAATACTCCAACAATTAGGAGTTTCTGCCATAGACCTTGTCAGAAAAAATGAGACTATCTGGAAAGAAAACTACAAGGGCAAAACACTCACAGAAGTTCAGCTTATTACCGCTATGGTTAACAACCCAAAACTCATTGAGCGTCCTATCGCTATAAAAAACGGCAAAGCAGTAATAGGAAGACCACCCCAAGAGGTATTAAAAGTATTATAAACAAATATCAAATCTATCCACAATACTCATAAACTAGTATATGTTGGACATAAACTAATACACAAACACAATAGCATAACTATGGAGAAAGCAGCATTTTTAGAAGAACATGTTTTTACAGATTTGAAAAAGATAGCGCATGAAGATACCCAAGAGGATATTCATTTATTTTCTGAAACAGATTTTCAAACCATTTTACAACGCGTTGAACATTTTGGGATTGGAATTTTCACGATAACGTCATGGCTTGATGGCAAGGTCCATGGAGTTTGCACTCATGAAGAATTTAAAAGAAAAACCACAGACGCTAAATGGTATAAAAAAGCGTTTTTAACCTTTAAAACGGCTACACCTAGTATGAGCTATACAGCAAGCTATAAAGTGTCTGCTAAACTTTTGGCTAGATAAAATAGCCACATGAAAGAGAGAATTAAATACTGTTACCAATGCAACAAAGACTTTTCTACTATGTATAGAGCACAATACAATGGCCAAAAAGATTGGGTGTTTGTTTGTGAAGAATGTTTGATAGTCATCAAAAAGGATGATCCCACCTACAGATATGGTGGAACTTGGAAAAAATAAAAAAAATGCTTGCGTACGCTACCTATTGCTCTGCTCAAAAAAACTTCTCTAAAAAAGCCCTGCCGGCTATACAATTGTATGACAGTGAGAGAATTTCTAAAGTATTTGAATTAGCAAATAGCCAAACCGCCAAGTTTGTAATTCTCTCAGGAAAGTATGGCCTTGTAGAGGCGCATCAGCAAATAAACTATTATAATCACCTGCTTAACCAGACAGAAGTAGAAGCGCACGCTAATGTAATAGCATCTCAAATCACATCCAAGTGTATTAGTGAAATTGTGTTTTTCACCAACCCTGTGGAGACAGACCCAAATCTCCTACCCTATATAGCGTGTATTGAAAGTGCTTGTGAGAAAGCAAACATAGAGTTAAAGGTACTTGTGATACCTTAAAAAACACCCCTAGGCGTGAATAGTATTGTTTTGATATGATAAAAATTAAATTAGCTTTGACTAGACATAATTTTACTTCAAATGAGCATTAGACTTATACTAAGAAAATCAAAAATTGTATTACTAATTTTTATCTCACTACTGTGTGTGGCCCCTGTGGCTTCACAAATAAAAAAAGACGCTTTAAAAGATATCTGGCTCAATCAAAAAAAATCAGATAGCCTAAGATTTAATGCTATTAAAGACTATTACTACAAAAACACCTATAACAAGCCAGAAAAGGTTATCTCTCTTACTGAATATCATTATCAGTTGGCCAAAGAAAAAGGTTCTGTCAGGCAGATGGCCACTGCCCTTAATGAAAGATCCTATGCGTACTATATAAAAGGAGACCTAAATACATCTATAGAGGTGCTACAACAATCAATTAGTTTGTATAAAAAAATTAACGAGCCTAAAAACCTTGCAGCTATACAATCAAATATTGGAAGTATTTATAGTGAGCAAAAAAAATACTTAAAGGCATTTAATTCTTTTAATGCCTCTTTGAAAATAGTAAGAGAGCTAAAATTAAAAACGTCTGAGGCTAGAATACTAGTTGAAATTGCAGAAATATACAGCCGTTTGGACGAGTTGGATTTAGCCATGGAGTATTTAGACGAGTCACTTACCATTTGTGTGGCAAAAAAAATCAGTAAAGACAATCAAATTGGAACGATATTTTTAAAAAAAGCAGAAATATATTATAAGAAAAAGCAATACAATCAAGCCATTGAGTATTCAAAAAAGTCAGTAAACGACTTTAAAAACACAAATAATAAGTTTGATTTATCTAAGTCTGTCTCTTATACACATCTG
>CAJXUG010000221.1:0-2789 GCA_913060785.1 uncultured Flavobacteriaceae bacterium
GAGATTTCTGCCTGTCTCGTGGGCTCGGAGATGTGTATAAGAGACAGACCTAAAGCTTTACGTACGCCAATCTCTCTAGTTCTTTCTGTTACAGAGACTAACATAATATTCATTAGTGCTATCGAGGAGCCTAGAATAGTTATAATGCTTATAATCCAGGCCGCGGTCTCTAACACACCACCAATATCTGAGGCGCGTGCCAACAAGTCGTCACTGCGTAAAATCCCAAAGTCATTCTCTTGAATAGGGTTCAGCCCTCTAATGTTTCTAAATATAACCAAAGCTTCATCTTGGGCTCCTTGCATCATTGCTTTATCGGATACTTTTATACTAATGGTGTAGTTTATATTTGGCTGGGTGAAAATTCCTCGCGCTACCTGTATGGGTAGTAATACTTTTAAATCTTGATTGTTTCCAAAAGTTGCCCCCTTGGATTCTAGTATACCAATGATTTTAAATTTCACTCCACGAATACTAATGGTTTTATTTAAAGGATTTTCATTTTCAAAAATGTTTTTTAAAAAATCTGGCCCAATAAGGCACACTTTAGCGTTGTTTTGAATGTCAAAAACAGTAAAGTTTCTTCCTTGATCTACTTGGGTTCCTGTATTGTCTAGGTAGTTTTCATTTACTCCATATACTTGTACCTCAGGGTCAGTCTTATTCCCTTCATAACGTACCTCTGCAGATCCAGTTCCAACAAACGAAACTGAAGTACTTGTAAAAGGATACTCATAGGTATCAATAAAATTACGCACATCATTATATCTAATGATGGGATTTATTTTTTTACGTTCACCACGACCTCCTCGGTTAACATTAAATTCATATCTCTGAATATTAAAGGTATTACTACCCATAGAGGCAAAATTACCTGCAATATTAGTTTCAAGGGCTTTTACAGCACTTAAAATACCTACAAGAGACCAAATTCCTATACCCATAATAACAACGGTTAAAATAGTTCTGAGCAATTGTGTTTTTATAGAGTCTAGTGCAATGCGCACATTTTCGCGAAACAGTGAAAACATAAAATAGTAATTTGTTGTTAGACTTATGTCTTTGGGTAAAGTTACAGTTTTGTGTTATATTAAATCATGTTTTTATCTTGTGGTTATCAAATGTTAACACTATCCGTAAATTTTGCCCTACAATACTAGTAGAAGACCGCACTAATTATGATATTTGTATTTTAAAGAAAGTACCATGAAACCATCTATACCAAAAGGAACCCGTGATTTTTCTCCAGCACAAGTAGCTAAACGCAACTATATAATGGATACAATAAAGCATCATTTCTCTTGTTTTGGTTTCCAAGCTATAGAAACACCTAGTTTTGAAAAGAGTGAAACCCTCCTGGGAAAATACGGTGAGGAAGGAGATCGTTTAATTTTTAAAATCCTAAACAGTGGTGATTTTTTAAAAAAAGCAACGGATACTTTTTTGACTACTAAAGATAGCCAAAAGCTTACTACACAAATTAGTGAAAAAGCACTTAGGTATGATTTAACAGTACCATTTGCTAGATACGTTGTGCAGCACCAAAACGATATTACATTTCCATTTAAAAGGTTCCAAATACAACCCGTATGGCGGGCAGACAGACCTCAAAAAGGTCGCTTTAGAGAGTTTTACCAGTGTGACGCAGATGTAGTTGGAAGTACCTCTTTGTTGCAAGAAGTAGAGTTGGTTCAGCTATATGATGCAGTTTTTACAGCTCTTTCATTAAAAGGAACTGTAATAAAGATGAACAATCGTAAAATATTAAGTGGTATTGCTCAAGTGATTGGGGCAGAAGATAAACTCATTGATTTTACAGTAGCCCTAGACAAGCTAGATAAGATAGGTCCTGATGGGGTTAAAAAAGAAATGTTTGAAAATGGCATTACACAAGATGCAATTGCTAAAATGCAGCCTCTATTTAATATGAAAGGTGATGCAAACCAGCAGCTAGAAAGTTTAAAGGTTATGCTCGCCTCTTCCCAAATAGGAATGCAGGGGATAGAAGAGTTGGAGTTTATTGTTACTAATGTTACAGCCTTAGAATTGCAAACAGCTACCTTGGCCATTGATGTTACCTTGGCAAGAGGTTTAAACTATTATACGGGTGCTATCTTTGAGGTAAGTGCGCCTCAAGGTGTTACTATGGGAAGTATTGGTGGAGGTGGTCGTTATGATGATCTCACAGGTATTTTTGGTTTAAAAGATGTTAGTGGTGTTGGTATCTCTTTTGGGTTGGATAGAATCTATTTAGTTCTTGAAGAGCTAGGCTTATTTCCACAAACTACAACTGTAAGTTCGGATGTGTTGTTTTTTAATTTTGGCGAAATAGAAGCTTTATTTGCGATGAAGGCTATCAAGCAATTAAGAAACAATGGAATATCAGCAGAGCTGTACCCAGATATTGCAACCAATCAAAAGAAAGAGAGAAAACAACTCACCTATGCAGAACGAAAAGAGATATTGTATGTTGTATTAATAAAAGACCAGGAGATTAAGGACAATACCTACACCCTTAAAAACATGCAAACAGGTGATAAACAAACACTAAGCCTTGAGAATTTAATTAAGATTCTAGCGTAAGTTTTTATTATAAATAATAAAAGCCCATACATCTGTATGGGCTTTTTTTTGTAGCGAGGAGCAGACTTGAACTGCCGACCTCTGGGTTATGAATCCAGTGCTCTAACCAGCTGAGCTACCTCGCCAAATGTTACTGGTTGTGCTTTGTTATGTATTATGTCTGTCTCTTATACACATCTCCGAGCCCACGAGACAGGCAGAAATCT
>CAJXUG010000222.1:0-2780 GCA_913060785.1 uncultured Flavobacteriaceae bacterium
ACTATCCTCTTCGTCGGCAGCGTCAGATGTGTATAAGAGACAGGTGTAAATATTTAATAAATTAAATATAATGAAACTCGCTATAACAGCTCCTAGGAGTCCTCCAAAGAATCCTTCTATTGTTTTTTTAGGAGAAACTCTCTCCAGTAATTTGTTTTTGCCCAGTGATTTACCAATGATATACGCAAAGGTGTCATTGCACCAAATTAAGACAAAAACCCCAACAATAATCTCTGGCTTAAATACCTCCTTAGAAAATGGAATGAGTGTTAAAAAAACAAAGCCGCTAATGATGTAAAGCATCGTAGGAATGTATTTTTGCTTTTTAAGTAAAAGGCTATTTGTGGTTGATTGTACATCTTTGGCCAGTAAGATGCTTACTAGTAAAGAGATGCCTAGGTATGTATATAGTATAATATCTCCCGGGTAATAGTAGCTTATCAGTAAAAGCGAAATTGGGAGAAGTAAATAAGGGGTGAAATGTTTTAAGCCTATGAGTTTTTTAAACTCCTTAAGGGTTTGGAGCCCAAGTATGAGAAAAAGTATCATAAATAGCTCACGAGAGGTGTACATGGAAAAAACTACGATAAGGACATACAAAATCCCCGATATACTTCGTACAACAATTTCTCTCATAGTATATATCTTCTATAGGTCTTCTAGAAGCAGCAAATATAAGTTTTTTGTACTACTTCCATAACTCATAAAATCCTTTTCTTTTTCTGTCTCAAAATCCTGAATTGCAGTGATATTGCTAGGAATAAATTTTCCGCCACTATTTTTGATAATACGTAGCCCTTCACTTATGTTTTCTACAAACTGGCTCGTGGTAGCAAATATGACAATATTGGTGGGTAACTCATCTAGTTTTTTCTCTTTAATTTGATTTGAGGAAAGTAAAATGGAGCCATTTTTGGATATTAAAGACTCACAAGTAGTCAAGAAAAAAGTAGCAGTGGTTTTTTTGGTGAAGTTTAAATTATACCCATCAAACTTTTTAGAAAGCATTTGGTTGATACAGAACACCTCTTTTTCATACCAGTCATTCTCTAATAAGATATTATCAAACGCTTCATTAATTTCTTGAGCGTCTGTGCAGTATAGAAATTTACCTCCGTTTTTTCTGAAATTATTGGTAAACCTCTCATCTATGGCAAGACTATCTTCAGGATAATATTTACGGCTATCATCGTCATCACCCTTTTGCTTAGGTGTTTTTTTTAGATTGAGATTTCCTTTTAAAAGTCTTTTAAAGAGACTCATCTGCAGGGTTTATAGGTGTTTAAATTCTTGTTATTTCAAAGATAGTAAAAATCTCGTCATAGAAAACCCACAATACTAATCTTTACTTCAATGGCTTGTAAAACGAACCTTTAGCTAGTAGCAATATCATTTTCTTCAGATGCTTCTGGTGCTTGCGGCTCTTGTGGAGAGTCTGGAGTTTTTTTATCCTCTTTAGGAGCTGCTACTATTTCGCTAATAGATTTTTCGAAAGGTCTTTTCCCAAAAATAATTTCTAGGTTGTCTTTGAAAATAACTTCTTTGGCGAGCAGTACATTAGCCAGTTCTGTAAGTTTCTCTTTGTTAGTTTCTAATAAGTCAATAGCACGCTTGTATTGTGTCTCGATAAGATTTGATATTTCTTTGTCAATTAACTCCGCAGTTTTTTCACTATATGGTTTGCTGAAATTGTATTCAGACTGCCCACTTGAATCATAATAGGTAAGGTTACCAACCTTGTCATTAAGACCGTAAACAGTTACCATTGCACGCGCTTGTTTGGTTACTTTTTCTAGGTCACTAAGGGCTCCAGTAGATATTTTATTGAATATCACTTTCTCTGCCGCTCTTCCTCCAAGTGTTGCACACATTTCGTCAAGCATTTGCTCTGGCCTAACAATAAGACGCTCTTCTGGAAGATACCATGCGGCTCCTAGAGATTGTCCTCTTGGTACAATAGTAACTTTGACTAGTGGCGCTGCATGCTCTAGCATCCAACTCACCGTTGCATGTCCAGCTTCGTGGTATGCAATTGCTTCTTTTTCTGCTGGTGTAATAATTTTGTTCTTTTTCTCAAGACCTCCAACAATTCTGTCTACAGCATCTAAGAAATCCTGTTTTCCTACTGCTTTTTTCTCGCCTCTTGCTGCTATAAGCGCAGCCTCATTACAAACATTGGCAATATCTGCCCCTGAGAACCCTGGTGTTTGCTTAGACAGAAAATCTGTGTCTAAGCCTTCTTCCTTTTTTAAAGGGCGCAGGTGTACTTCAAAGATTTCTTTACGCTCTCTTACATCTGGAAGATCTACATAAATTTGTCTATCAAAACGCCCTGCACGCATTAAGGCCTTATCCAGCACATCTGCACGATTGGTAGCTGCTATAACAATTACATTAGAATCTGTACCAAAACCATCCATCTCTGTTAAGAGTTGGTTTAGGGTATTTTCACGCTCATCATTAGAGCCTGAGAAATTAGCTTTTCCACGAGCACGGCCAATGGCATCTATTTCATCTATAAAAATAATAGAGGGAGATTTTTCTTTTGCTTGTTTAAATAAATCACGTACTCTAGAGGCGCCCACACCTACAAACATTTCAACAAAATCTGAACCAGATAATGAGAAAAAAGGTACTTTGGCTTCACCAGCTACTGCACGAGCCAATAATGTTTTTCCTGTACCTGGAGGTCCTACCAAAAGGGCTCCTTTAGGAATTTTACCTCCTAGGGCCTGTCTCTTATACACATCTCCGAGCCCACGAGACAGGCAGAAATCTCG
>CAJXUG010000223.1:0-2769 GCA_913060785.1 uncultured Flavobacteriaceae bacterium
AAATAATATCTTTAAAAATTAATATAAAAGTATATGATTTATCGTTTTAGAGCCATCTTAAATTCGCAAGACGAAGTGTATCGCGACATAGAGATTCAAGAAAATGCAACCTTTGAAGATTTTCATAATGCCCTCACACAAGCCTTTGGCTTTGAAGGGCAAGAGGTAGCCTCTTTTTACGAAAGCAATGACCAGTGGGAACAAAAAGATGAGATAGCACTCTTTGATATGAGCGATGGCGGTGAGCCAACGCGTACCATGGCAGAAACAATACTCAATCATGTAGTATCTAAAGATCACAGAAACCTTGTATATATCTATGATTTTTTATCTATGTGGACCTTTATCATAGAACTTGCAGATATCGCAGAGCCAGAAGCAGGAGTTACCTACCCAAACCTTATGTTTGCCCAAGGAGAGGTTCCAGATGAACCAATAGACCCTGAGTTTGTTAGCGAATCTGCAGATGGAGATCTTGATGAAATGTATGGAGACGAGAATTTTGATGATGACCAATACGGCAGCAGTGATGACTACGAGCATCTGGATTTTGATGAGACCTGGAACTAAAAATTAACCAAGAAAAACATCCAATACTATTTGGAGCAACATCTATCGTTTTTGGCTTGTTACTACCAAACTTTTTTTACCTTTTAAAAAGGCTAAACGCCTCAACTTTATTTTATGATCAACTTATTTAACACCCATATTGCCTCTTTATCTATCCATCGCGTTGGAAACAAAAGTAAAAATGAACCTATACTTCTCTCTGATGATGTGTATAAGATGGATGACGAAATCACTCCACTACTCAAAGAATACTTTTTAAAACCCTTTAGAGACAAAGAAGAAAACTACTTTCAGTTTGTTAATGAGACAGATCTAGAATTTCATGAACTATTTAACTGTGCTACTCAAATATTTGACGATCCAGAGTGTGTACACCAACAAAGTAAAAAGATTACCCAGCATTTATATGACCAATCTACACATCAGCACATTAAAAGTGGTGAGGTGTATGTAGCCTATCTAGAAAACTTGCAAATTGATAATGAAAAAGTAAACGCAGTAGGTATTTTTAAATCTGAGCTTAAACAAGACTTCCTTCAATTTTCTGAGCAAGAAAACCAAATAAATGCTCACCTGCAACAAGGAGTTAGTCTAAGCAAGCTTGACAAAGGCTGTATTATCTTTAATGTAAAAAAAGAAGAAGGGTATAAAGTATTATCTGTAGATAGCAATAGATATGACACGCGGTATTGGATAGAAGCATTTTTAGGGGTTGAAGCCTTTGAGGATGATAACTTTTATACCAAAAAATATTTGAAATTTTGTCAGGATTTTGCAAAAGACGTGGTACTTCCTGCTGAAGACAAAAAAGAAGAAGTTTTGTTTATGAACCGTGCGGTGAATCATTTTGCCAAAAACGAGACCTTTAATGAAGGTAATTTCATGAATGATGTAATTAGTAATCCAGATTTAATACCAGAGTTTAACCACTACAAAAGCGAGACCGCCCCTAAATATAAAATTGAGGATTTAACTACCTTCCCTATAGCAAACACAGCAGTAACAGCAGCTCGAAAAAAAATAAAAAATGTTATAAATCTAGATACAAACATACAGATCAAACTAGATTTTATTAACCCAGAAAGTGCAGATAAATTTGTAGAGAAAGGCTGGGATGAAGAAAAGCAAATGTATTACTACCTGGTATACTTTAACAAAGAGCAAAAGAGTTAAAACTTAGTTTTATAACCATACAAACCAAAATAGTGTGAGGTAACTCACCTATCTTCCGAGAAATTATTCCCAAGAATAACATTTTATTCTGAAGATAATAATTTGTAATAGAATCTAAATCTTTCTTGAAAGATTGTGAGCTAACTGTTCTAAGCTCAGTTATTTTTTCTCAAATATTTACATTTAATCAGATAGTTTATAAACAGAAAAGTTAGCGGTTGCCATGTCTAAAGGACCATTTTGAACATACACAAACATTCTTAATGCATCATTTGCATTAAATCGTGCTATTCTTGAGTATGGATACGTTGTTCTATCTAAAGAATTATTAGTGTACATAACAGCATGCCATAAAAACCATGGACCGTCTGCGTTTGAAGTGTGGACACCTACACCAAATTGGGTTCCTGAAACGGAGTCATCGAAAACTCTTAAAGTTCCTTGAATAAGGTAAAGACCATCATATGGTACAGTTATAGTTCCATTTGATGAATTGTAACTCCCTGAGTTATCAGAGTCAATTGTGGGAGAAACATAGGTTGTAAATGAATTTGAAAATGATCCTGTATCTCTACCTGAAACACTAGCAAAAAAAGAACGCTCTGTAGACCAATTTGTTCCATCCCAAACAAGTTTATCTCCAATATTTGGGCTATTGGTTGTTACATCAACATCATTTAATGTTGATAGGCTGTTATTATTATTATTGGTAAATGACTGCCATAATGTGCCATTAAAAGAATAAAGTCCTGTATTAGTTACATTAGCGCATTGACCATTATCTGAATCAGATAGTGGACTTGTTGCATATATGATGGCTCCTTCTTGAGTTGTTGTATAAGTCTTAGAGTTTAATTGATTCCCTGTCAATCTAGGAGGTATTATTCCGTCCATACTACTAGTTGTGCTTGGATCACCAACAACATCAAGTGTCGCGTTTGGTGTTGTAGTACCAATACCTACCTGAGCATTCAAAGAAAAACTTATAGTTAAGAGTAAAATAGCAATGGAATATTTCATGGGTGC
>CAJXUG010000224.1:0-2713 GCA_913060785.1 uncultured Flavobacteriaceae bacterium
CGAGATTTCTGCCTGTCTCGTGGGCTCGGAGATGTGTATAAGAGACAGATGATAATTTCAATAAATTTTCTTTAGAAACCGCTTTTGGTTTAAGTTACCCAATTGCTCCTACCAGTTTTGCTAAACCCATTTTTGAGGGTGTTGGCGCAGCTGATTTTGCAGGTCCAAAACACTTTGATATTGGTGCTAGGTATATGGTATCTGCGCTGTATGGTTTTAAATTAAGCTACGCCTATGATCGGTTTCAATATGACGGTTCTAGCCTAGCATCTAGTTTTTACCGTTTTGGTCTAGAGGCGGTATTTAATGTCTCAGAGCTTTTTGATATTAGATTTACTAGAAGAGTAACCTTCCAGATACAACTACATGGTGGTCTTGGTGGTACCTTTGCCACCTCAAAAACCAATACTACCGATATAGATCGTATAGGAAATATCATGCTTGGTGTAAGGCCTATCTTTAAATTAACAAAAGGGCTTGCCCTTACCACAGACCTTAGCTACATCCTTAATTTTAAACAGCATTATGATTATGCAGGTGTTAGTTTCGCCGGTACTAATCCAGAAGGTCTAACCGGCGGCTTTTTAAATTTCTCTGTAGGATTAAATTTCAATCTAGGAGATAGAAGCGTACACGCAGATTTTTATTAATCTATAGTGTAATAACTATCTTTATTTACCAATACAAAAGTTGGCAAAAATGTTACCTAGTAAATCATCATTGGTAATCTCACCGGTAATTTCTCCAAAATGGTATAAGGCCTGTCTTATGTCTATAGCCATAAGGTCTCCGCTTAACCCCGTGTTAATACCTTCTTGTACCCTAGTAATTTCTTCCAATGCTTTTAACAGCGCATCATAATGCCTTGTATTTGTTACAATGGTTTGATTGTTTTTAAGCGCCCCAGTATTTACAAACTCAAGTAGTGATGTTTTTAAGCCCTCAACACCCTCTCCCGTTTTTGCAGCAATTAATTGCAAAGATTTTATGCTATCTTTTAAGTGTGTTTTTTCTTTACTAGTAATAATATCTGCCTTATTACCAACAACTATAAGTGCTTTTTGAGGGTATTTGTTTTTAATTTTCCTTATCTCTATTTGCAAATTTGCTACCGTTACCTCACCAGATAATAACCTGGAGCTGTCTATTAAAAAAACAACTACTTGAGCCTGGTCTATCTTCTCAAATGTTTTTTTAATGCCAAGGCCTTCTATGGTGTCTGTAGTTTCTCTAATACCTGCCGTATCAATAAACCTAAAGCTAATCCCTCCAATGCTAATTTCGTCTTCGATGGTATCTCTTGTGGTACCGGCAATATCGCTCACTATGGCGCGCTGCTCGTTTAAAAGGGCATTTAAAAGGGTAGATTTTCCTACATTAGGCTCTCCAACAATGGCAACTGGGATACCATTTTTTAAGACATTTCCTGTAGCAAATGAGTCAATAAGGCGCTTTAATACAAAGGATATTTTGGTAATCAATTTTTGGAAATCATCTCTGTTGGCAAAAGCAACGTCTTCTTCAGCAAAATCTAGTTCTAGCTCAATGAGAGAGGCAAAGTTTAACAGCTCTTCTCTAAGGGCTGCTATCTCTGATGAAAACCCACCACGCATTTGCTGTATGGCCAACTGATGGCTAGCCGCACTATCACTAGAGATAAGATCTGCAACAGCCTCTGCTTGGCTTAAATCCATCTTGCCGTTTAAAAAACTGCGCAGGGTAAACTCTCCTGGGGTTGCCATTCTAGCATTTTTACGCAAACACAGCTGTATGATTTCTTGCTGTATAAACAAGCTTCCATGGCAAGAAAACTCTATGGTGTCTTCACCGGTATAACTATTTGGGTTTTTAAACACTGTAGCTAGTACCTCGTCTAATATTCTATTACCATCTTTAATGTGGCCCAAATGTACCGTATGGGTTTTTTGCTTTGCAAGTTCTTTTCCAGACACAGATTCAAAAATTTGAGAAGCAATATTAATAGCATCCTCTCCAGATAGTCTTATAACTGCTATAGCTCCCGCGCCAGAAGGTGTTGCAAGTGCTACTATAGTGTCATGATGCGTCATAGGTATCTGTGGTTTATCTGTAATTAGTTTGCAAAAATAAACATTTATGCTAGAGTATAAGCATCTTAACATGCCAGTGTAACATTTATAATAAAACAGCTACTAATAGTATAAATGTTATACCATGACCCAGCAAAAACCAAATAGCAACCCACTAGTTAAGAGTATCCTTATTTTTTTAGGCGTCTCGATAGCCGCCTATGGTATCACCACGCTTTTAATTAAATATGTATTTTAATTTTTATGGAGCAGTACAACCAAGATTTTAAAAGGGTAGACAATAACCTACTTGTGGCAACCCACTTATGCCAACTCCTTACATTTGTCTCAGGCTTTGGAGGCCTTGTGGTGCCCCTAATTTTATGGCTTACACAAAAAGATAAAGTTGCTAGTATGGACATCCAAGGAAAACAGATTGTAAATTTTCAGTTGAGTATTATTGTTTACTGTATTATATCCATTCCTTTAGTATTATTTTTTGGCCTTGGCCTACTTGTTCTTTTTGCAGTAGGTACACTTAGTTTTTTATTACCTATTGTTAACGCGGTAAAAGTATCTAACAACCAGCAGCCTGTATATTTTATGAATATTACTTTCTGTCTCTTATACACATCTCCGAGCCCACGAGACAGGCAGAAATCTCG
>CAJXUG010000225.1:0-2712 GCA_913060785.1 uncultured Flavobacteriaceae bacterium
GGTGTACAATAGTGGGTAACATTTGTTTTTCTGTGTGACCATCCGCAAAAAAAACACCAAAACTTAAGGCCGATTTTTCTAAAAAATCTATACCGCTGTTTTCTTTAGAAAAACTGCTATTTGGACCCTCAATAAATTTTAACTGACCACTTTGCTGCATTGGTAAAATGTTTTCTTTTAAAAAAGAAGCCTTCTCTCTCCGGTTTGGTTTTGTGGCCCACATCCAGTGGTTTTTAGTGCTCCAATAATGTGCATTTTTAAATGCTGGCTCGTAGCCTGTTTTGTTTTTATTCCACTGAACACTTCCGCCGCAATGATCAAAATGAAGGTGTGTCATAAACACGTCTGTAATGTCATCTTTATGAAATCCAGCCTTTTTAAGTGAAGCCTCTAAAGAGTGGTCGCCCCACTTATGGTAGTACCCAAAGAATTTTTCTGTCTGTTTGTCTCCCATCCCAGTATCAATTAAGGTGAGTTTGTTGCCATCTTCAAGTAATAAGCAGCGCGCCGCAATATCTATCATGTTGTTGCTGTCTGCGGGGTTTGTTTTGTTCCATAAAGCTTTAGGAACAACGCCAAACATAGCGCCGCCGTCAAGTTTAAAGTTGCCGGCTTCTATAGGGTGTAATATCATAGCTATGCAAAATACAAAAACAAGAGGGTTTGCTCAAGCGCCTAGTCTGTTTATTAATTCTCTACCCTAGGTTTTGGGTACAAATAAGCAGTTCGGTTTGTAGGCGTTTTCCAAAATCATGAAGGTTTTTAATTTCTTTAATTCCTGCAACCCTCTCCTTTGAGTACACTAGCACCGAAGTCCCGTTAGACTCTACGTGGTAGTAAGGATTGCTCTCAAAAAAGAGCACAAGATTGTCTGTAAAGAAGCTTTGTATGGCGACAGAATCTTCACCACGCAGGTAAAAACGTTTACTAAAATCACTATGGTTTTCTATGGCAATATCTTTAAAACCAGCAAAGGCAGACACTTTTTCTAAAAACCCTTCTTGGTCTAGAGTGAATCCAGGAATAACGCTATTTAATTTGATGTGCAGCATGGTGGTGCGCACATCTTCTTTGGCAATAAACTCTCCTTCTGAATAATTTATATCAAATAATTTAAAGGTGTTTTCTGTGTTAAAAAGACGATTGTAAATACGCTCAATTTGTTTGGTGCTGAAATGTTTAAAACCATCTAAGAAACGCACATCCTCAGACCTACTAGCCTGATACTGCAAATTAAAATCTTTTGAAATTTCTTGGAGGGTGAGCTGTCTTTTTGTTAAGGCGCCACTTCTTTTTGTAAGCCCAGGAATTAATTTTCTCAGCGCAAAAGGGTGTTGGCTGTCTGTACCGTGCAAATCAAGGCCAATAACCTCAAAGTGGCCTCCACGTTTAGCAAAAACATCTTGATAACCGCTCACGCTCTCCATTACGGTGTGGTCCACAAACTGACACATAGAGAAATCCACTACAACGTCTTTGTCTTCAGGAACATCTTCTAGTTTTTGTTTGAGTTTGTAAAAGTTTAAAAAACTACAAAAGTGTTTTACACTTACATAGTAATTGCCATTTTCTTTCTCTTGAAACATAAGAACATTAGGCTTCAGGAAGTTTCTAATAAAAACAGCGGCGCCTTTATTGACCAGCACATGGATTATAAAAGTAACGACAAGCCCTGCAACAATACCGGTGATCAGGTCAACAAATAAGGTTACTAGCAAGGTGGTGAAAAAGATAAGCAGCTGCTCTTTCCCTACAGAAAATATTTTACGAACAAGAGTAGGAGACGCTAGCTTATAGCCGGTATATACCAAAATAGCCATAAGCGCAGGAAGCGGTATGCGCGTTAATTGAGTGCTAAATAGTACAATAAAAATAACCAAAAACAATGCGTGCATAAAGTTGGCGCTTCTGTTGCTTCCTCCATTATTAACATTTACGGAGCTTCTAGCAATAACAGTCACCACGTTAAGACCTCCTAAAAAGCCGCTTCCAACAGTTGCCAGACCAAGAGCCTTCAGGTCTCTATTTACATTGCTTCTTCTTTTTTGAGGATCTAGTTTGTCAACAGCTTTAATACTCAACAAAGACTCTATACTCGCTATAAGGGTAAGGGCTAGCACACTGGTCCAAAAAGACAAACTTCCAATGGCGCTAAAGTTTGGGACAGGAATCTCTTCAATAATTTGATTTGCAGAAGGGATGCCAGAGATCATGTACATGGCACTAATAGGATTTGGCTGCTGCAACACCATTTCATAGTAATAACTAAATCCAATAGATAATAAAACAATCCACATGGGGGCTGGGATGAGTTGCAAATATTGGTTTCTTATTTTAGAATAAAACACCATAATAGCCAAAGATAAAACACCAGAGATGGCCGCAAAAGTAAGCCCTGTATCTTGATAGTAGAAAACACCTTGTATGGTTTCTGGAATAGCAAGCAGGTAAGAAATGCTTCCTTCCAAGGAAAGTTTGTTTCCAAGCATGATATGAAACTGTTTTCCAAGAATAATAAGCCCAATAGCGGCCAACATTCCTTGAATGGCAGACGAAGGAAAGAAGTCTGCTAGTTTTCCCATGCGCAGAAAACCAAGCAAAACCAAAAGCATACCTGAGCAAATAATAGCGGCATAAGCCCCTTGAATTCCTAGGGTGGTTATAGCAACTAGCAGCACACCCACCAAACCATTTCCGGGTCCAGAGATGGTT
>CAJXUG010000226.1:0-2697 GCA_913060785.1 uncultured Flavobacteriaceae bacterium
GCAGCGTCAGATGTGTATAAGAGACAGATAATAGGCTGGCCTGACTAAATTTTTAAATACCTTTGAAACTTGTTAGCTGCTGCCGCTCAATAACTAGTATGCTAGAAAAACAAAACCTCTTATGGCTCACCTTAAAAAAACACAAAAAGAACTTCTTGCCAAACTAAGCATTACTGCTTTAAATGAAATGCAAGAAGAGGTGGTTCTTGCCATTGCCTCTGTAGCAAATACAGTCTTGTTATCTCCAACAGGAACTGGTAAAACAGTAGCTTTTTTATTGCCAACTATAAAAGCTTTAGATCCAGATTGTGAAAAGGTGCAATTATTAATTTTGGTTCCTTCAAGAGAGCTGGCCATACAAATTGAACAGGTGATACGGCAAATGGGCTCTGGCTATAAAGCAAATGCTATTTATGGAGGTAGACCAATTTCTAAAGATAAAATGGACCTTGCCCACACACCAAGTATCATAATAGGTACTCCTGGACGTGTTGCAGATCATATGCGTAGAGAAACTTTTGCTACTTCATCTATTAAAACGTTGGTTTTAGATGAGTTTGATAAATCTCTAGAGGTTGGGTTTGAAAAAGAAATGCGAGAAATAATTGAGAGTCTTAAGCAAATAGAAAAACGTATTTTAACCTCTGCCACGCAGGATATAGAAATCCCTGAGTTTGTAGGTATTAAAAATGAAGTTGTTATCAACTACTTAGATACTAAGACAACGGCTTTATCTATCAAAATAGTTAACTCCCAAGACAAAAACAAATTACAAGCCTTAGCAGATGTACTGTACCATATAGGAAATGAGCCAGGTATTATTTTTTGTAATTTTAAAAACACTATTGAGTATGTGAGTGATTTTCTAAAACAGCAGCACATACCCCATGGCCATTTTTATGGTGGTATGGAACAAATAGATAGAGAACGTGCTTTAATTAAGTTTAGAAATGGTACGCATCAAATTATTATTGCCACAGATTTGGCTGCACGAGGTTTGGATATCCCAGAGTTAAACTTTATAATACACTATCAATTACCCTTGAAGCTTCAAGAGTTTACCCATAGAAACGGAAGAACTGCAAGAATGAATGCCTCTGGAACTGCCTATGTACTAAAATGGACACAGGAGCCTTTGCCAGAATTCATTAACTGTACAGATATTTTAAAACTTACAGATAAAGAAACCACGATATTTCCAAAATGGGCTACTTTGTTTATATCTGGAGGAAGAAAAGATAAAATATCCAAGGGAGATATTGCAGGACTCCTCTTTAAACAAGGAAACCTTAAAGCAGATGAATTAGGTGTTATTGAATTAAAACAAGATTGTGCATTTGTTGCCGTTCCTAAAGAAAAAGCGTTGGGGGTTGTTGAAAAAACAAACAATACACGTTTAAAAAAGAAAAAGGTACGCATCACTTTATTGTAATAACTACATCTTTACTAGTTAGATAATGACGGTCATCTACTCAAATATGCCAGAAATAGCAGTTATTTGGCAATTAATATAAATTAATACTCTTACAAAGAACCACTATAATAGGGTGTATCACTTGTTATTTCTTTATAAATGACTATTATTGATTAATATGTTTGTTAAATCAATTTAATAGCGTGATATTTGCAGACTATAAAATATTAACACATTAAATTATATTACAATGAGTAAAGGAACAGTAAAATTTTTCAACGACACAAAAGGTTTTGGATTTATTACAGAAGAAGGAGTTGAAAAAGACCACTTCGTACACATTTCAGGATTAATCGATGAGATTAGAGAAGGTGACGAGGTTACATTTGACCTACAAGAAGGAAACAAAGGATTAAACGCGGTAAACGTAAAAGTTGTCTAAGTAATATCCCAATACTTTCAAACAAAGCCCATCTTTTAAGATGGGCTTTTTTATTACCCTATACTCAGTAGTATATCCATAAAAAAGAAGTAGTTTCGCGCCCTAATAAACCCCCTGGTTATGAAGCGCATACACGAGTATAAAAAATTGTTTGGAATACAAACAGAAATTGATCTTAAGGATCTTAAAAAAAAGTATCGTAATCTAGTAAAGCAATGGCATCCAGATAAATTTCAAGATGGAGACCCATTACAACAAGAGGCAGAAATGCAAAGCCGTAAGATTATTGATGGATACCACTTTTTGGTAAGTATGGCTCCAGAGACTAAGGAGAAAAACCTGCCAGACTATACGCAAACAATTACAAATTCAGCAATTGCAGATTATCAACATAAAGGGCTACTGCTAGAGATTACCTTTACAGATGGTGCAACCTATGAATATTTTGGAATTACAAAGCCTGTATATCAAAAAATGGTTAATGCAGGTAATCTCAACAGATTTGCAAAAAGAAGTATTTACCCTAAATACACTTACAGGAAATCAAAAAGGATTCTTCAAGAATCATAAAACAAAACCCTTATAAAACTATATGAGTACTACATTTTCAGGTTTAGGATTAGAAAGTTTTTTGATTGATGCATTGGATGTTTTAGACATTAAAACCCCAACTAGCATTCAAACAAAGGCCATACCGGTGATTCTAAATCAAAAGCAGGATGTTGTTGCTTTGGCAAAAACAGGGACAGGAAAAACGGCTGGTTTTGGACTGCCGCTATTACAGGGGATAGACCTGTCTCTTATACACATCTGACGCTGCCGACGAAGAGGATAGTGTAGA
>CAJXUG010000227.1:0-2688 GCA_913060785.1 uncultured Flavobacteriaceae bacterium
AGATTTCTGCCTGTCTCGTGGGCTCGGAGATGTGTATAAGAGACAGCTCTTATTATGAAGAAATTTCTTCTTTCTCTATTTACAATACTAGCACCCGTTTTTTTGTTTGCACAAGAAGCTCAACAAAAAGGCATAGATGAAGTAATCAACGAAAAATTTGGTAACGCTACAGGTTGGTTTGTGGAATTAATTTTCGCACAAATTCCAGTAACAGACGAGGTTGGAATACCATGGGTAGTAATTATGCTCCTTGGTTTTGCTACTTTTTTCACTATTTACTTTAAGTTTATAAATATTAGCGGTTTCTCTACTGCACTGAATGTTGTGCGAGGAAAATACGATGATCTAGATCACCCAGAGGCTGGAGTCTTAAAAGGAGATTTAACGCCTGGGGCAGATATTCCAGAAACCATTAGAATAGAAGGTGAAGAGGGTGAGGTTTCTCATTTTCAAGCATTAACAGCTGCACTTTCTGGAACCGTTGGTTTAGGGAATATAGCAGGAGTTGCCATAGCGATTACCATTGGTGGTCCTGGAGCAACACTTTGGATGATTATTGCTGGATTGCTAGGTATGACATCAAAGTTTGCTGAATGTACCCTGGGTGTAAAATACAGAGACGTAGATGAGCATGGAACTGTTTTTGGTGGTCCTATGTATTACCTTAAAAAGGGATTGAGCGAGAGAGGTGCTGCAGGCCTAGGTAAGGTACTTGCTGTTTTGTTTGCTATCTTTTGTATTGGCGGCTCATTTGGAGGAGGAAACATGTTCCAGTCTAACCAAGCTGCTATTATTTTTAATGATACTGCTGGATTTACAGGAGGCGCTTCTGGACTGATATTTGGTATTGTAATGGCTGTTTGTGTCGGTTTTGTTATCATTGGAGGGCTTAAAAGAATTGCCGCTGTAACAGAAAAAGTGGTTCCATTTATGGTAGGGATTTACCTATTGGCTGCCTTGGTGGTAATTGGCATGAATTTCACAGAAATAATTCCTGCTTTTGGTAAAATTTGGAATGGTGCTTTTGCTCCTATGGGAGTTGCTGGTGGATTTGTTGGAGTGCTTGTACAAGGATTTAGACGTGCTGCATTCTCTAATGAAGCGGGTGTAGGTTCTGCAGCAATTGCACATTCTGCAGTTAAAACAAAATATCCTGCTAGTGAAGGTATTGTTTCTCTACTAGAGCCTTTTATTGATACTGTAGTGGTGTGTACTATTACGGCTTTGGTAATTGTGATTACCGGAAATTATTTAGACGCTGGCGCTGCAAGTGGAGTACAATTAACAAGTGATGCATTTGCTTCGGCAATACCATGGTTTCCATACGTACTTACTGGTGCTGTAATCTTATTTGCATTCTCTACCATGATTTCTTGGTCTTATTACGGGCTTCAGTCTTGGTTGTTCCTTTTTGGAAGATCAGAGAGAAATGTGATGACCTACAAAATTGTATTTTGTTTATTCACAGTATTAGGGGCTTCAATAAGCCTGGGTGCGGTAACAGATTTCTCTGATGCCATGATATTTGCAATGGCTATCCCTAATTTAATTGGTGTGTCATTATTATTACCTAAAGTAAAAGAAGAATTAGTAAAATATAGAGATGCGATCAAGGCTAGTAAAAGCTAATCTATAATACATATACAAGCATAACTCCCCAGTTAGAAATCTAAGGAGTATTATGCCAAATTTTAAATCCCATTTCGAGTTTGACAACCAACAACGAAGTGGGATTTTGCTATTGTGCTTTCTCATCGTTGGGCTGTTTTGTGTCTTATATTTTTATAAACCCTCACCCGTTTTATTGCTTGACACTTCTTCGCCACAGGTATTAAAACAACAAACGTACCTAGATTCTTTACGTCTAGAAGCCTTGGAGAAGAAAAAGCCCAAACGCTATGCTTTTAATCCTAATTTTATCTCAGATTATAAAGCATATACTTTGGGTCTCTCTGCCGAGCAGTTTGATAGGCTTTCCCGCTATAGAGGTAAAAACATGTGGATTAACAGCATTGAAGATTTTAAGAGGGTGACTAAGGTCTCAGACAGCCTTATGGCACTATTAGGACCGTTGTTTAAATTTCCGGATTGGGTCGTAAAATCAAAAGCTGCTAAAGTTCAAAAAAACTCAAGTCTTGTATTGTCTTACAAAGATAAAATAGATTTAAATATTGCCACCCAAACGCAACTTCAAGAAGTGCGAGGTATAGGACCTGCCTTGAGCGCAAGAATTATATCCTACAGATTAAAGCTAGGTGGTTTTTCTGTAGATAAACAATTGCTGAGTGTATGGGGTTTGAGTGAGAGGGTAGTTGCCAATGTCTTAGGTAGCTTTACGGTCAAGACGCCAAAAGAAATAATTCAGATTGCTGTAAATACAGCATCTGCCTCAGATATTGCCACGATTTCTGGAATATCCTATGACCTCGCTAAACAGATTTGGGAATTCAGGGTCTTGCGCGAAAAAATAGTATCTCTATCTGAGCTTCAAAAAATAGAGGGAATGACCACAAGTAAATATGCCTTAATTGAGTTATATTTGCATGTAGAATAACTAACGAAAAGAGCTTTTTTTTTTAAGTTGTTTTATACAATATAGTAGATATCAATATTAAATAGTTAGCCTTACAGTATGAGTTCTGTCTCTTATACACATCTCCGAGCCCACGAGACAGGCAGAAATCTCGT
>CAJXUG010000228.1:0-2687 GCA_913060785.1 uncultured Flavobacteriaceae bacterium
TCTACACTATCCTCTTCGTCGGCAGCGTCAGATGTGTATAAGAGACAGAATCAAGGTTTGGAGGGGATGCAGGAAAAATACGGTGAACTAAGAGTAAGTGACACTGGCATTAGAGAAGCTACAATTCTTGGACAGGGTATTGGAATGGCTATGAGGGGTCTACGTCCTATTGCCGAAATACAATACCTAGATTATATTTTATATGCCTTACAAATAATGAGTGATGATCTGGTAACGGTTAGATACAGATCTAACGGGCAACAAAAAGCGCCCCTTATTGTTCGTACACGAGGACATAGACTTGAGGGTATCTGGCATAGTGGATCGCAAATGGGAGGTTTAGTGCACCTATTACGTGGTATGTATATTTTAGTGCCTAGAAACATGACTAAAGCAGCTGGTTTTTATAATACACTGCTATCTACAGATGAGCCAGCATTGGTAGTAGAATGCTTAAATGGATATAGATTAAAAGAACCATTACCGACTAATTTAGGAGAATTTAAAACTCCAATTGGTGTAATAGAAACCATAAAAAAAGGAGCAGATATTACCTTAGTATCTTACGGAAGCACCTTGCGTATTATTGAGCAAGCTGCAAAAGAGCTACAACAAGTGGGTATTGACGCAGAAGTAATTGACGTACAATCATTACTGCCTTTGGATATAAACCATCAGATGGTAAAAAGTATCGAAAAAACAAACAGGCTACTAGTTATAGATGAAGATGTTCCTGGAGGAGCGTCTGCATATATTTTACAACATATCGTAGATGAGCAAAATGGATACCAATATCTTGACAGCAAGCCACAAACCTTAACTGCAAAACAACATCGACCTGCCTATGGCACAGATGGAGATTACTTTAGTAAGCCCTCTACTGAAGATATTTTTGAAAAGGTATATGATATGATGCATGAGGCAGATCCTGTAAAATTTCCGAAACTACGATAATACATACATTATGAGACTATTATTTTACATTGTTGGTGTAGCACTTATTAGTTTTAAGGTAAATGCACAAAAAGTATTTTCAGTAGATCAAGCCTATAAAGCAGATGTTAAGGTATTTGTAGTAGATAACAACTACAAAGCAGACCTTTTAGTATACAGGGTAGATGCAGCATATAAAGCCGGGAAAAACGATGGCAAATGGTACTTTACTGACCAAGCCTATAAGGCTAGCAAAAAAATATATTTTGTAGATGCTGCATATAAAGCAGATTTAAAAATTTTCTTCGTGGATACTGCGTATAAAGCAAAATGGGAAGATAAATCTAAAATTCACTTACTGTACTAAGCTGTTTTTCAAGTGTATTAAACAGCTATTAAACAAAAATCACTATATTTTAACTTTTTCGTTTACACCCCCCTATTTTTTGACACTTAGTCGTAAAAAAAGCAGTTTTTTTAGATTTTATAGTAAAAAAATAGGGGTGTTTTTGTTTTAAATGATATAAAATTACCAAAATTTCAAATTATTCCATTATCAATACTTCATTTTGAAAGCTTAAAGACTTGAAATAATTATCATAATCACTATTTTAAACGTCTTTTTTTTTCAATATGTTACCGATTGTTAATTAATCTATTTTTCTGGTTTATTATTGTAAAAAAAGGCTGAATTTTGCTGGTTAAATTTAGTTTATGATAAATGCTTACATAAAAGGCACAGGTTCTTACGCCCCTAAAAATGTGGTAAAAAATGATTTTTTTGAGAGCGTTGGTTCTTCAGATAAATGGATTTATGAAAACCTCGGAATAAAAGAGCGTAGGATTTCAACTGGCGAAACCACAAGTGATTTGGCCTACCAGGCAGGCTTAATTGCAATCCAAGATGCTGGCCTACAAGTAGAAGACATTGATCTTATTATAATAGCCACAGCAACTCCAGATAGGTTGGCCCCTTCTTGCGCATGCTTTGTTCAAGAAAAATTAAAAGCGAGCAATGCTGTTGCCTTTGATATTTCAGCAGTGTGCTCTGGAGCATTATTTGCTACAGCTACAGCAGTACAATACATTAAATCTGGAATGTATAAAAATGTACTTGTGATAGGTGCAGACACCTTTTCTACCATTACAGATTGGAACAGAAGAGATGCTGTCTTTTTTGGAGATGGCGCTGGCGCCTTAGTACTCTCTCACACTACACAAGACAAAGGTTTTCAGGATTTTATTTTAAAAACAGACGGTACAGGAAAAGAACATTTCACAATACCAGCGGGTGGATCACAGAAACCTACTAGCATTGATACCCTTTCTAGTGGAGAACATTATTTTAAAATGAATGGCTCACAGGTGTATAAAACTGCCATAGATGTTGTTCCTAAATGTATTGACGAAATACTATCAAAAAACAACTGTAGTATAGATCAAATTAAATACCTCCTACCCCATCAACCTAGTATTAGAATCTTGCAGGAGGTAGCTCGCAGGGTTGGTTTGCCATTTGAAAAAGTAAAAACAAACATGGATAGATACGCCAATACATCTGGAGGGACTATACCTATTATTCTTGACGAAACGCTAAAAGAAAACACATTTGAAACCGGCGATTTATTATTATTTGCTGCCGTAGGAGCTGGCTGGACATGGGGAACCGCCCTGTACAAATGGTAATTTTATGATTCACTATTCTTAAATAAAAAAAATATGCTCTGTCTCTTATACACATCTGACGCTGCCGA
>CAJXUG010000229.1:0-2667 GCA_913060785.1 uncultured Flavobacteriaceae bacterium
TATTTCAGAAGACGACCTTAGAGAAGCAATTGCTGAAATTGAAAATTTAAACCCCAAGCCGGGAGGAGCTATTTCAAGTAATACAAGAATGGTAGAGCATGTTGTGCCAGATTTCGCCATTACTATTGTTGAGGGTAGTTTAGAATTAACTCTCAATGGAAGAAATGCTCCAGAGTTGCATGTATCTAGAGAATACGCTAACATGCTTAAAGGCTATAAAGAGTCTAAAGATAAATCAAAATCACAAAAAGAGGCAGTGCTATTTATCAAACAAAAATTAGACGCAGCCAAGTGGTTTATTGATGCAATTAAACAAAGGCAACAAACACTTTTTGTAACCATGAATGCCATCATGCACCAACAAGAAGCCTACTTTCTATCTGGTGATCAACGCAAGTTAAGACCCATGATTTTAAAGGATATTGCAGATACCATTGGCATGGATATTTCTACTGTATCTAGAGTTGCAAATAGTAAATATGTAGATACCCCTTATGGCACAAAACTCATTAAAGAGTTTTTTAGTGAATCCATGAAAAATGACCAAGGAGAAGATGTGTCTACCAAAGAAATTAAAAAAATTCTTGAAATTACCATTGGAGAAGAAGATAAAAGAAAACCCCTTACCGATGATAAGCTGGCTCAAATTTTAAAAGAAAAAGGATATCCCATTGCCAGACGCACCGTTGCTAAATATAGAGAACAGTTAGAGCTATCTGTGGCACGCCTTAGAAAAGAGCTTTGATGAATCAAATTTTACGTATTTCGGGCTATATTTTTCATCCCTTATTGATGCCTCTACTTGGGGTATTGTGTTATTACGCAAATACACCTCGCTTTGTGGAGCCTCAATTTATGTGGGCTAGAGTATATGCCATTGCTACCCTGACTACTTTTACACCCATTATTACATTTTTTTTATTAAAAAACATTGGAGTGGTCTCCAGCATACACCTCTTTGAGGTACGAGAAAGAAAGTATCCACTAATGATACAAGTGTTGTTGGTGTTACTGATTATTAAACTAATCTTTAAACCCTATGAAGATATAGAATTGTATTATTTTTTTGTGGGTATTTTAGCCACTTCGCTAACTGCACTTTTTCTAGTGTTATTTAAATTTAAAGTAAGTCTTCACCAAATGGCAGTTGCTGGGGTTACTATGTTTTTAATAGGGGTAAGCATTCATTTCAACATAAACATGCTAGGCAGCATATCGGTTTTGTGTATCATAAATGGATTGGTTGCAAGCTCTAGACTTCATACAAAGTCACACAGCGTGACAGAATTATGCTTTGGGTTTTTAATTGGAGCACTACCGCAGTTTTTGCTGTTTGGTTTTTGGGTCTAAAAAGGGATGTTTTGTTTAAAGAATAAAAAACAAAAGCCCTAGTTTTAGGGTCCTCATATCTATTGGCGTTCCATTAGTTGTAACTGCATTATCGAAAAAAGGAGTAATGCCGTAATAGGCATAAAAATTTACTGTGTTGTATCCAACACTTAGGGTGGCTCCAAGGCGCATATTGTTAAACTCTGGAATATCTGTTTGTGTAACTGTATTACCATCTTGTTTAAAAGAAGATTTATACCAATACGTATATCCTAAACGAACGCCTGCATAAAAACGCCAAAATGTATAGTTTTGAGCACTAGAGGAGCGCCATCGAAATTCTAGAGGAACTTCTATACTTGAGCTGCTAAATCTATTTACATCATAAGTAACATCATTATCGCTTAAGGAGGTGAATATAGTGCGATTTGCTTGATCTTCTCCTATAAAGAGTGTTGAGCCATACTCATCAAAAGAGGCGCCAATACCAAGGGCCACAGAGATGTTTCTGCGCTTATTAATAGGCATGTCTCTAGTAAAGCCGAAATGAACAGAACCTGTTAAGCCTCGAGTGTCAACCAACTCTGGGGTATCAACAAGAGCATTGTATGTTATGCCAAAATAAAATTGATCTTCTCTATATTTTGTGTCCAAAGAATCTAAAGCAACTTCATTTTGTGCAAAGAGTGCGCTAACACAAAATAAACAACAGATAAAATAGCACTTTTGACCCATAGGTTAAATATAATCGAATTTTTGAAGCCTTTAAAATAAAAAAACGCCTATTCTATTTTTAGAAAAGGCGTTTATACTAGTATTGTGATAATTACTTACTGTTGCACGTCGTTACCTGGTGCGGTGATGTAAATAATTTTTACCATATTGAGATCTCGCAGTTTTTCTTTAACATCTTGAAGCAAACCTACGTTGGTTTGTTCATCCACTTTTAAACCAACTACTACCTTCCCTTGAAGTTCTGGTATTAACTTAGTTCTAGCTTCAGATAAAGCAAACTCTAGAGCGTTAATATCTGTATACTTGTCTCCTATTTGTATTTTTCCTTCGGTACCAAACTTATCTTTATATCGAGAACTTGGTTTTCCGGCATAAATAAAAACAGAACGATCTTTCTTTAGTTTTTCAACTTGATCTGCCTTAGGAAGTTTTTGTTGCACCAGCATATTATCTTTTCTCAATACAGTAACAACCATAAAGAAAAACAATAACATAAATACAATATCTGGCAGGGATGCTGTATTTACTGCAGGCAATTCGCCGCCTTTTTTCTTATTAAACTTAGACATAAAACTGCTGTCTCTTATACACATCTCCGAGCCC
>CAJXUG010000230.1:0-2660 GCA_913060785.1 uncultured Flavobacteriaceae bacterium
ACGAGATTTCTGCCTGTCTCGTGGGCTCGGAGATGTGTATAAGAGACAGAGCCTTGTGTATCTCTTGCTCTCAAGGATTACCTCCTGAATTTGCTAAAAATACCGTTACTGCCAAAAAAATGTTAGAACTACAAGGTTCTGAGGCAGATTTTCAAGCTCAGCTAGACTTATTGCATGAAGATGTTAAATGGCAACCTGTATTTTTCGGATCTACTGAAATTGGAAAAGAAGAATTTGGCCAATATTTAAAAGCATGGCAGGATGAAATGGAAGATGTAGTATATACCGCTGACAACTGGTTACCAGGAGTCTTGGCTGAAACTGGCATAGCAGATGGAAGTGTAAGATCCTACGGAACTTGGTCTGGGATGCATACTGCAACTGGCAAAAAATGGGAAATGAAAGCCTACCACACCTGGGATTTTAAAGATGGACTTATTATAAGCGGAGGAGATTACTTTGATGCAAGTGGCTTGGTAAATTATCTCCAAGAGGAGGAAGAAGTGCAAGAAGAAGTTACTGAATAATTTACACCTTATTTTTACACCTTACAAGCCTTACCCTTCCGGGTAAGGTTTTTTTTAGTTTTTAATAATTTTATCTCTTGAAATTACTACTCCCTTGTTTTTGATGTTGTAGTAATAAAACCCACTGGGTAGATGACTCAAATTAATTTCTAAATTACTTGAGCGTACTACAAAATCTCCTACAGATTGACCCATTGAATTATAAATTGAAAATTCTAAAGCATCGGTATTTGAAAAATCAAATTCAATAGTTATGAGGCCCTTGGTAGGATTTGGATACACTATTATTTGACTTTGCGGTGTCGCGATATCTTCTATAGATAGAGACTGACTACTTGCTATCCAGTTACTTGCCAAGGAGTTGTCTGAGCTTACATCAACCAATTGTAAATACGGGCCTTCTCCATCGGCCTGTTCTGGCCACGGGTCGCTATCCATATAGCTTACTTGGTCTATGGTGTTACCTAAAGCGTCAGACAGCATGATGGTGTAAGAACTGTTGCTTAAATCCCTGGTAAAGACTCCAAAGGGAGCAAAACCATAATACGCTTCAAATACCGTTGCATCACTGCATAAATAAATTTTTTGGTTGCCTGCTGCTGTAGCGTTGGCAGCGAATTGATATGAAATTCCCAGTTCTCTAATGTAATAACCTGTTAAGTCTACAACTTGATTGGAAGTATTCGTTATTTCAATAAATTCAAGCTCTTTACTAGAATACCCAGCATCCTCCAAAGGGTTGTAGTGTATTTTACTAATCACTAAATCTGGAACAGGAACATCCAAGCAATTACTGGAGGAACCAATATTTGTGTTCATCCAATTGATTCTCTCTTGGATCCATTGTTTCATCTCAATAATATTTTTGGTTTGATCGGCAACGGTTGGCCAACCCTCCTGTGGTGGCCATCGTTGTAGTTCTCTTACCTGAGATTCGCTTAAAAGAGCTACATACCCGTCTATTAGATTAGAAATTGTGAGATAGTTTAAGGTTTGATTTGCACCAGTTAACTCAAACCAGCGTTTTGCCAGGTAACAATTAAATGTTTCGTCTTGAAATAAATCTCTCCAAAATTTAGCGCCTCTATTTTCAAAATCAAATTGCCATACATCATAAAAACTCCTGTCAAATCCAAAAACAAATAAATCATTTCCGAAGGATAAGTTGTAATCCCAAATAGGACCTGCTCGTAGTTTGCCGCCCCTATCTTTGTGAAAATAGGTGCTAAATTGGTAAGCATCTGGATTTGAAGCAAACTCAGCCATTAGCATATAATCTACAAAACTAGGAATATCAATCATAGATGGATACCCATCTACAATTGAAGTATTGGCAGGGTTTGTTTGAGCTTCTAAGTCATAAAAAACAGTTTCTATATAATTAGCTTGCGCAGAAGTAATATCCTCAGTTTTGGGATAGTGATGTAAAAAATTAGTGTCCCATCCTCCATAATTAGGCATCGTCCAAGCTACTTCATCTCCTCCAGTAGTTTTGTCTGCCTTTATGATATATCCTCCGGTTACCTCTGGAAAATCATTATCATCATCAGCTATTTTTTTCAAATTTACTCTGTCAGAATCTCTTTTAACTTTTTCGGTTAAAAAATACACACCTTTGTAATCACCATTAACAATTACTTCAATGTATGCAACTCTTGGGGCGTAATTACTCGTATTACCAGCTAATGTGTAAGACAAGTAATCACGAATCATAGAGGGATCATAGGCTAAAGAATTTAAAACCCAATCATTCTCCGAGGGCATCCCCAACAAACTAACATTATTGTTAGAATCATCATCATCCAAAAGTGTGGTAAACCCATATGGCTTTTTGTCTAATGCCTGGGAACTACTTCCTCTTAATTCAATTCCTATCCTACCCTTATAGTTTAAAAAAGATGGATTGGTACTATCTGTTAAATAGTTTCTACTACCGTCAGGTCTATAAATAAGGCGCATGGTTGCTAGTACTTTTGGCTCATCTGGTATGTCTGTAGGAGTATTTGTATTTGGGTCTATATCTGTAGAAATTACCATAATAGGTAAGTTACTATCACTTAATATTGTTTGTTGTGCAAAAGAAACTTGCCATAAAAAAAGAAATAACCTGTCTCTTATACACATCTGACGCTG
>CAJXUG010000231.1:0-2648 GCA_913060785.1 uncultured Flavobacteriaceae bacterium
CTCTTCGTCGGCAGCGTCAGATGTGTATAAGAGACAGAGGCTACACGATCAAGGGTCTTTGGATTGCTGGTTTGCAACGCTCGTTAACTCTCAAAAATGCACTGTTCCCTTTTAAATTAATTTCTAGTTTATGGACTTCAAGAAAAATAATTAAATCCTTTAAGCCAGATGTTGCCATTGGTACTGGAGGTTATGCAAGTGCACCTTTATTAAAAATGGCTTCTTTAAGGGGGGTTCCTTGTTTAATCCAGGAACAAAATAGCCATGCAGGAATCACCAATAAATGGTTGGCTAGTCATGTACAGTCTATATGTACAGCCTATGATGGGATGGATCGGTTTTTCCCGGAAAGTAAAGTAAAATTAACAGGAAATCCTGTACGTCAAGATTTGTTAAATGTTCATGGCAATAAAGCTTTGGGGTTGTCTTTTTTTAATTTGAGTGCTACATCAAAAACAATTTTAGTGTTGGGAGGGTCTTTGGGGGCCAAAAAAATTAATGAATTAATAGATGCCCATTTGCCTTATTTTAAAAAGCATGAGATTCAGGTTTTATGGCAATGCGGAAAAATATATGCTCCAACCTATCAAGATAGAACCCAAGAAAATATTCAAGTTCATCCCTATATAAACCGTATGGATTTAGCATATGGCGTAGCAGATGTTATTATTAGTAGAGCGGGCGCATTGTCTGTATCAGAGCTGTGCTTGGTGGGGAAGCCTGTGATTTTTATACCAAGTCCAAATGTGGCTGAAGACCATCAAACAAAAAATGCCTTGTCCATCTCTCAAAACAATGCCGCTATTTTATTGCATGAAAAGGATGCTCCGGGGCAGTTTGAAACCATTATGGATGACTTGCTTGGTGACTCCCAAAAACAGGAGCAATTAAGTGCTGCTATTTTAGCATTAGCAAAGCCGCAGGCAACAAAAGATATTGTTGATCAGATTGAAAAACTAATCCACCACAACCTATAGATGAAGTCTCTTAGTAACATACAATCTATATACTTTGTTGGCATTGGCGGCATGGGGATGAGCGCTCTAGCTCGTTTTGCCATCAAGAAAAACCTAGCTGTCTTTGGGTATGATAAAACTCAAACAGCCTTAACGGCCACCCTAGAAAAAGAAGGGGCTGTTATCACTTTTGAAGACAGTGTGTCATCACTGCCGCCAAAGGTTAAAAATAATACAAGCACCCTTGTTGTGTATACTCCAGCAATTCCTGAGGATAACAAAATATTACAGTGGTTCACCCAGCAAGATTATAGGGTTATTAAACGCGCTGAGTTTTTAGGAGAATTAACCCAAGATACCCTTTGCTTGGCCGTGGCAGGAACCCATGGTAAAACTACTACCTCTGCAATTTTAGGACATTTATTGGCCTATTGTGATATGCCTGTAACTGCTTTTTTGGGAGGTATAACAGAGAATTATAAATCTAATTTTATTAGTAAGGGTACAGCCATAACGGTAGTGGAGGCAGATGAGTTTGACCGCTCTTTTTTGACCCTCAAGCCAGATATTGCCTGTATCACCTCTATGGATGCAGATCATTTAGATATCTATGGAGATGCAAGCGTCTTGGAGGCTTCTTTTCTTGCGTTTGCAGATTTAGTGGCCGATAAAAATAAGCTCTTACACAAAAAAGGATTGCCTTTGCAAGGTCAAAGTATAGCCCTTGAAGAGCCTGCAGCCTACCAAGGAAAAAACATACGCATAGAAAATGGAGCTTACAAATTTGATTTTATAGCCCCTGAGGTAACCTTGCGTGATATGTCGTTTTGTTTGCCAGGACATCATAACCTTCATAATGCGGTTACGGCTTTATCTATGGCTATTTTAGCAGGAGCACCAACGCATTTATTAAAAGAGGCTTTGTCAAAATTTAAAGGAGTAGCGCGTAGGTTTTCTTATAGAATTAGAACAGATGATTTGGTACTTATTGATGATTATGCCCACCATCCAACTGAGCTTGATGCGCTATATCAAGGGGTGAGTGAAATGTATCCAGATGATCAAAAACTGATTGTTTTTCAACCGCATTTGTTTAGTAGAACTCGAGATTTTATTGATGGTTTTGCTGAAAGTTTAGCCAAATTCGACCAGGTAATGTTGTTGGATATTTATCCTGCAAGAGAAACGCCTATTGAGGGTGTTACTTCTTCTTGGTTACTGGAAAAAATCAAGAAAATTGCCATAGATGTTGATAATATTTCTTTGGTTTCTAAACAATCACTTCCCGAACATTTAAAAAACTCTAGTTGTAGGGTTAAATTATTGGTTGGCGCCGGAGATATTGGAGCAGAGGTTTCACAGATTACTAAAATACTTGAGCATGAAAATTAATTGGAACTTTGTATGTTTTATAGTGCTTTCAAGCTTTGTTGTGTTTCTTTTTGGCTTTACAATGCAAAGAAATGAAGCTAGAAATTTGTCTAAAATAGTGATAGCTTTTGAGGATGAAACGCCTCCTTTTATTACTTTAAATTCGGTTAATAAATTGTTAATACAAAATTTTGAGACTGTTGCTAGCATCCCAAAAGAAGCCTTAGTTTTGAAAGAGGTGGAGGAGCGATTGCTGGAAAATCAGATGATTCATAGCGCAGAAGTTTACATCACAGTTGATGGAATATTAGGGGCTAAAAT
>CAJXUG010000232.1:0-2623 GCA_913060785.1 uncultured Flavobacteriaceae bacterium
GAGATTTCTGCCTGTCTCGTGGGCTCGGAGATGTGTATAAGAGACAGATAATACACTTACCAGAAAACTAATAATACAGTAGCCTACTATCTGCTTTGAAAAGACCAAAACTTTATCCCTATAGAGTTTTGGTTTTTTTTGTTTTCAAATTTAAGCTAGCGATTGCTTAAAACATTCTTTATTTTTAATGAAATTTATTTATTTATGAAATATTTCAGCTCTATTGTTATTGTTTTATTATTTGCAAATTGCGTGGATCCAAAGTTGCCTGCAGATTTATTAATTACAAATGCAAACATTTATACGGTTAATGAAAGCTTCGACACCGCAGCCTCCTTTGTAGTAAAAGACGGCCTTATCATAGAGATAGGTGAAGACAACGCATTGGCATCAAAGTATACTGCTGCCAATACTTATGATGCTGCAGGGAAAACAATTGTTCCGGGGCTTATAGACGCACATGGACACCTATATAATTTGGGTGTTTCTATGCAACTTCTTGATTTGGTTGGCACCACTAGTTTTAAACAAGTGCTAGAAAAAACAGTGGCGTTTCAAAAAGAAAAGCAGCTGGATTTTATAGTAGGACGCGGGTGGGATCAAAATGATTGGGCGCAACAAGCCTTTCCAGACAATAAAATGCTGGATGAATTATTTCCAGAGATACCAGTAGCGCTCACTAGAGTAGATGGGCATGCCATGCTAGCCAATTCTAAAGCGCTTGCCTTGGCTGGTATCACACCGGCAACTAAAGTGGCAGGTGGACAGGTGGTTGTAAAAGACCGAATTTTAACGGGCTTGCTTATAGATACCCCGATGGATTTAGTGTATCAAACCCTTCCAAAACCAACCCCAGCTACTATTAAAAACAACTTAAAACAAGCCCAAAAGGTGTGTTTGTCTTACGGGCTTACAACCATTGACGATGCTGGCTTGTCTATAGAGGTTATAGAGGCTATTGAGCAATTACACAAAGCGAATGAATTGTCAATAAGGGTATATGCTATGGTTAGTAATACCCCTAGAGACTTAGATTATTTTCTACCCAAAGGAATTATTAATACAGGTAAACTTCATGTTAGGTCTGTAAAAGTATATGCAGATGGTGCTCTTGGAAGTAGAGGAGCAGCCCTGCGCAAACCCTACAGTGATAGCCATAATCATTATGGTGCTATGATTACAGACCCTGCCTCTTTAGAGCGTGTGGCTGCTAGAATCTTAAAGGCAGGCTACCAGATGAATACGCATGCCATTGGAGACTCTGCAAATATTGCGGTTATCAGAGCCTATAAAAAAGCCTTAACAGGTACTAAGGATGCTCGTTGGAGAATTGAACATGCCCAGGTTGTCACCCCAACAGATTTTACAAATTTTTCTAAAAACATTATACCCTCCATACAGCCTACTCATGCTACCAGTGATATGTACTGGGCACAAGAAAGACTAGGGCCAGACAGAATTAAAGGCGCTTACAGTTATAGTACGCTACTAAAAAATGCAGGGATGGTGGCCTTAGGTACAGATTTTCCAGTAGAGGGTGTAAATCCTATGCATACCTTTTATGCAGCCGTTGCCAGAAAAGACTTAAATCAATACCCAGATAATGGATTTAGAATACAAGAAGCTTTAACTAGGGAGCAGGCTCTTAAAGGAATGACTATTTGGGCTGCATATGCAAATTTTGAAGACAGTTTAAAAGGAAGTATAGAGGTTGGTAAGTTTGCAGATTTTACAGTCCTAGAAAAAGATATCATGAAAATCCCTCAAGATAGTATACCAGGGGTAAAAGCCTTGGCAACTTTTATTGGTGGGGTTAAGGTTTATGATTTAAAAAGCCAAACCAAAGCACCATAGATTATTAATTCCCTCCTTTTGCCTGCAAATCTTGGATGCAGAAATCTGGATCAAAACTCGGGATGTTTTGTAAAACCTTAAGGCGTTGTATATGAGCCTTTATCTTGTTTTTTGTGATACTTTGGGCTTCAAAATACATCAAACAGTCTTCAACAATACAATGTTTTGGATGATCAAGATCTTCATGTTTGTCACCGGGATGAATATCATCATTTTGAATGTTAACTAGTCCAAAAATATGTCCAAACTCATGATGTAGTGTAGTGGCCTCCAAGCGTGTTAAATCATCCTGGATATTATTGGTTACCTCTTGCAAGGTTTTTTCATAAATTACTATAGACGTATTTTGATAGGCAGACCCCAGGGTTACCGTAGTGCTTGTGTCTGAGTTTGCGTTTCCACTAGCAAAGTAAACATACACTGCAATATCATCTTGTTGTGTGTAAATTGTTCTTTGCTCGTTTTCTATATTTCTAATCTGTGAAATAGAAAAAGGGCCATTTTGGTCTGAAATAACAGTTTCAATAAAACGAACACCATCGGGCTTGTTTACCCTAGCGTTAATAAAAGTCATGAAGAGATCTAAGGTTTGTTGTGTAGGTCTGTATGCTGGAGAGTATACCATCTCAACAGTCATGCTCCTGTAGCTGTCATCACTCAATAAATCTTCTGCAGATATTCCAAGTGCTTTACGATTTTCTGCACTGCCCTGTGGTATTTCTGTCTCTTATACACATCTGACGCTGCCGACGAAGAGGATAGTGTAGAT
>CAJXUG010000233.1:0-2611 GCA_913060785.1 uncultured Flavobacteriaceae bacterium
TGCCTGTCTCGTGGGCTCGGAGATGTGTATAAGAGACAGACAACATACTGCTCAATAATGTTCCAATCTGAACCATTATTAGAGCTAAATTCTATAAACCAATCTTCATTATTTTCGAAGCTATTAACCAAGTAATCAAACTCTATAATAATTTTATCGTAACTTGTTAAGGTGTAGGTGTTTGAAAATATAGTAGAATCCGGATCATCATTGTTTTTTAGTTGTACCATTATTGATTGACCACAATCATTAATATAATTACCTCTTTTAGCTCTATTACCACCATCATTCCAGTAACCCCAACCAGATTCAAAATCATCAAAGGTAATTTCTGTGGTTGTTTCACATGGGTCAATGTCAATCCATTCCTGGCAAGTACTAAAATCTATTCCGTTGGGAGGAAATGGTGTGTTGTTTGAGCAATTTATATTTTGACCAAAACCTGTTGTATTACATTTCAAATAAGAACCACCACAATTATTCACATCAACAGATGAGTAGGTTATGTGTCCAGAAAAACCCTCTAATTTACCACCACTTGTTAGTTTTAATTGTCCTGTTATTTCAAGTGATCCATAAACGTTAACTGTAGATGAAGATCCGTTTTGAAAATTACCTCCCACATAGACATTTCCATTAAAAGTGTGACTATGACCGCTTGATGCTGTAACGTAATTACCTCCTACGTTTAGAGTGCCATCTATACTTACTGTAATTTCACTTGATGTGGCAGTTAAGGAACCTGTGATAGTTAAAGTCCCACCCGAAGCAACAGTTATTGACTCGTTATACCCTAAAGTATGATTTCCAGATATTGTAACGTTTTCGCCACTGTTTACAGTAATTGAGCTTACGCTATTTTCTGAGGGAGTGTTATTATTCAGAATGATGTTATCTGAGACTTCGCACATGCCTAGAGCTGGTGTATAAATTTCTGTATCGCGGCTTGATAAAGGATTATTAGTTGTTGGGCTGCTAGCAGATACAGCGGTGGTAAAGAAAATAAATAGCGAGGCTATTTTTAAGAGTGTTAGGTTTTTCATATTTATAAATTTAGGGGGGTAACAAATATCGGGGTCAAGGCTGTTTCAAACAAACATTTTGTAGGCAAAGAGCTACATTTTAGACAAGAGGCAAGAATATTCGTTTAAAAACACAACTAATAAATTATTGAGAGTTTTTTGTTAGCTATTTTGGTGCTTTTTGTTAAGCAAAATATACCCTCGAGTTGTGTTGCGGGGTTTTATTTTACGTTGTTGTGTAAGAGTAGGTGTTTTAAGTAGTTTGTAAACAGTAGGTAAAGGCCTCTAGATTTGATGGAGTGTTATTTACTAGTATTAAAAAACTAATGATGTTAAAACAAAGACTAACTGGGTAGGTAATTAGCCTTTTTTTGGCAAAATAAAGCGCCCTATTTGCGTTTAAAAAAGAGCTGTTTTATAGCTATTTTTGACAGGCTAATTGTTATTGTAAATGAAGATGTACGGCCATAAAAAAACCTCCACCTTTTTTACAAGGTGGAGGTTTTTACGCTTTGGTAGTAGTTGGCTATTACTGCAATAGTACCTTTTTTGAAAACATAGCATTACCTGCTTTTAATTGTACTACATACACTCCCTTTGCAAGCCCTTGTGTAGAGATGCTTTGAGTTTGTGATGGGTTATGTAATGTTTTTGTACGCACACTTTTGCCTAGCATGTTGTACAGTGATGCAGTTGTTGTGTTTGCCGTTGCAGCAATTCCTGTAATGGTTATAAAATCTTGGTTGTTTGCTTTAAATACAGATACTGTGTCTGTGTCAAACACATTGTTTGCATTTAATACCTCTTCTCCTAATATTTCTGTTGTAAAGTGGATTTTAAATCTATCTGCTCCTCTAAGAATTTGCGCTGGAGTAAGCTCAAAGTCTTCTCCTTGCAGTTGTGTGAAGGTTCCTTGCAAAGTGTCTTCTAAATATACATTCACATTCTCTGGCAGGGTGTTTTGAGAAATACTTATTCTAAAAGACTGTCCAAGCTCTTGGTTTATAACCAGCGGTACTGCTTGGCTAAATGCAGCCTCTGTACCCATCGCGTTTATCTCAAAGTTTGTGCCTTGATCTTCCTCTGCTAGTCTTGAGCTTAATGGGGTATCTTGGTTAAAGGCTCCTGCGTCATATCCAGGGTCTAAACCTAGGGTAAGACCTTCCATGAAGAAAAATTTAGCCTCAGATCTTGGCGTGTTACCGTTGTAGAGTTTTATGAATAAAGAATAGTTGGTTAATACAGCTGCGCTTGTAGTAAGCTCCTGAGCAGTAATCACTTTTGCATTAGTTGCCGTTACAATCTCTTCAGTGTTGTTTGCATAACTAGCAAAAGAAAATACTAAAGTTAACAGGGGAAGTAAAATAAGCTTTTTCATAATATATGGTTTTAATTGTCTGTTCAATTTCTTTTTAACAAACATACGAACTATTTCTACTTAAATAACACTTTATCTGATATTTTGTGCACTTAATCGTGTTTTGTTGTTTTTTAGTAGCCAAAAAATAGGTTTATTTGGTCTTTAATGTATTGTTATTTCTACATTCATCGATAAAGTGTATTTCTGTCTCTTATACACATCTGACGCT
>CAJXUG010000234.1:0-2611 GCA_913060785.1 uncultured Flavobacteriaceae bacterium
TAACCATAGTGACATTAAAAATTAGGTAATAAATAAAAGCGTTCCTCTAGGGGTTTAAAACAAGTATTTGAAGTTAAAAATGAAACAAAAACTAGTCATATTAGGTGGAGGAGAAAGTGGTGTTGGCACCGCTATTTTAGGCCAGCAAAAAGGGTATGCTGTTTTTGTGAGTGATTTTGGAGCTATTAAAGATACTTATGCCCAAGTGTTGTCAAGCAATCAGATCAATTGGGAAGACAAGGGACACACCGTGTCTAAAATTATAGCTGCAGATATAGTAGTGAAAAGCCCTGGAATCCCAGATGTGGCGCCAATAATATGTAGTTTAAAACAGGCGGGTGTAAAGGTAATTTCAGAAATAGAATTTGCTGCACAGTTTACAGATGCAACTATTGTTGCCATAACAGGTAGCAATGGTAAAACATCTACGGCAAGTTTAACCTATGCGCTACTTAAGGATGATTTAAATGTAGCTCTTGGAGGAAATATTGGAGACAGTTTTGCAGCACAGGTTGCTGCACCAGGCTATGAAAATTTTGTATTGGAGCTAAGTAGTTTCCAGCTAGATGGTATTGAGAAATTTGCACCACATATTGCGGTTTTAACAAACCTAAGTCCAGATCATCTTGATAGGTATGAGAATTCATATCAAAAATATATAGCCTCAAAGTTTAGAATAACCATGAATCAAAAAGCGTCAGATTATTTTATCTATGACGGGGATGATGTCCAAATAAATAAATGGTTAGCAAGCCATGAAATTAAAGCTATAAAATTACCCTTTTCGCTCACACAAAAACTAGAGCAAGGGGCTTACATAAAAGAAAATAAAATAATAATAACCATACAAAATACCCAATTCACTATGCCAATTGCAACGTTAGGACTTCAAGGTAAGCACAATGTAAAAAATGCCATGGCTGCAAGTACTGTAGCTACGCTATTAAAAATCAGAAAAGCAACTATAAGAGAGTCTTTGGAGAGCTTTCAAGGTGTTGAACACCGTCTGGAAAAAGTATTAAAGATTAATAATGTGATGTATATCAATGATAGCAAAGCTACCAATGTTAACGCAACATTTTACGCCCTAGATAGCGTGAAAACCCCAACAGTTTGGATTGTTGGAGGAGTAGATAAAGGAAACAATTACAGTGAGCTTTTGCCACTTGTAAACGAAAAAGTAAAGGCTATTATCTGTTTGGGTTTAGATAATGAAAAGATCAAATCTCAGTTTAGCAATGTTGTAGATTTATTTGTAGAGACTGCTGGTATGCAGGAGGCTGTAAAAGTGGCTTACAAATTAGCGGACAGAAATGACACTGTTTTACTAAGCCCAGCATGTGCTAGTTTCGATTTGTTTGAAAATTATGAAGATAGAGGCAGGCAGTTTAAAGAAGCTGTGAGACATCTTTAAGAGTTAGGGGCAACAAAATAGAATACATAAATTTTATAAATAAAAGTGAAGTCAATATTTAAAAACATACAAGGAGATAGTGTTATTTGGGCCATTATTGGTGTATTGGCTATATTTTCTTTTTTACCTGTATATAGCGCCAGTAGTAATTTGGCCTACTTGTATGGTGACGGCAACACTTTTAAGTTTCTAGCAAAGCATTTCGCGCACTTGGTACTTGGTTTTGGGATCTTGTATGGAGTTCATAAAATACCATACCATTATTTTAAAGGCTTGTCTATGATTGCTTTGCCAATTGTTGTTGTTTTGCTGCTATTAACAATGGCTCAAGGAACTACCATTGGAGGTGCTAATGCCAGCAGATGGATACGGGTTCCGCTGGTTGGTGTTACATTTCAGACTTCTACTTTGGCCGCAGTTGTTTTAATGACCTATGTAGCTAGATATCTCTCTACAATAGAGAGTAGGCTAATTAGTTTTAAAGAAACATTACTCCCTTTATGGTTGCCAGTTTTTTTGATAATAGGGCTGATATTGCCGGCAAATTTTTCTACAGCAGCGATCATTTTTGCGATGGTTGTTTTGTTGGTTTTTATTGGCGGGTACCCCTTTAAGTATCTAGCGCTTGTGTTAACTGCAGGACTGCTTTTTTTGAGTCTGTTTGTATTAACTGCAAAAGCATTTCCAGATGTATTTCCAAATAGGGTTGATACCTGGATTAGCAGGGTGGTTAGTTTTGTGGATAAGACAGATAAAGAAGCAGATTATCAGATTACCAAAGCAAAAACTGCTATTGCATCTGGCGGTATTACTGGTTTGGGACCAGGAAAAAGTGTACAAAAAAATTTCTTACCACAATCTTCCTCAGATTTTATTTATGCCATTATTGTTGAAGAATTTGGTATCGTGGGCGCCTTGGTTGTTATGCTGGTATATCTGTTACTTCTTTTTAGGCTGGTTATTGTGGCACATAAATCTAGTTCTATGTTCGCAAAATTACTAGTCATTGGTGTTGGGCTTCCTGTTGTGTTTCAGGCGCTTGTTAATATGGCTGTTGCCGTAGAGTTGTTTCCAGTTACTGGGCAAACATTACCACTTATAAGTAGTGGAGGAACTAGTATTTGGATGACTTGCCTTGCCTTGGGTATTGTATTGCTGTCTCTTATACACATCTGACGCTGCCGACTAAGAGGATAG
>CAJXUG010000235.1:0-2542 GCA_913060785.1 uncultured Flavobacteriaceae bacterium
GAGATTTCTGCCTGTCTCGTGGGCTCGGAGATGTGTATAAGAGACAGAAGAAATACAGAAAGACCCTCACAAGACGGCCCAAGAAGGCGAAGAGGAAGAAATACTTAAAATAAAAAAGCCCTGGAAAGATCCAAGGCTTTTAATAAATTTATAAGCTAGTATTATCCTAAAACAGCTTGCACTTTATCTGCTGCTTCTTGAAACTCAATTGCACTTTGTACATCCAGGCCACTATTATCAATTAATTCTTTAGCTATATCTGCATTGGTTCCTTGCAAACGAACAATAATTGGTACGTTAATGGTACCCATGTTTCTGTATGCATCTACAATACCTTGTGCAACACGGTCACACCTAACGATACCTCCAAATATATTTACTAAAATTGCTTTTACAGCTGGATCTTTTAAAATTAGGTTAAAGGCAGCCTCAACACGTTCTGCATCCGCAGTACCTCCTACATCTAAGAAGTTTGCTGGCTCACCACCTGCTTGTTTAATTAAATCCATGGTAGCCATTGCAAGTCCTGCACCATTTACCATACAACCTACGTTTCCGTCAAGATCAACATAGTTTAAACCTACTGCTCTTGCTTCTACCTCAACTGGATTCTCTTCGCGTAAATCACGCATTGCCTCATAATCCTTATGACGATACAAAGCATTATCATCAATACTTACTTTAGCATCAACGGCGATAATTTTATCATCACTAGTTTTTAAAACTGGATTAATTTCAAACATTGATGAATCACTAGACTCATAAGCTTTTACAAGAGCAGTGACAAACTTTGTCATTTGCTTGAAAGCCATACCGCTTAATCCAAGATTGAAAGCAACCTTTCTAGCTTGAAAAGGAAGTAATCCTGTTGCAGGGTCAATTTCTTCGTGGAAAATTAAATGTGGTGTTTCTTCAGCAACAGTTTCTATATCCATCCCACCCTCAGTAGAATACATAACCATATTTTTACCTGTTACACGATTTAACAGTACACTTATATAATATTCTTCTGGCTCGCTATCACCAGGGTAATAGACATCTTCGGCAACAAGTACTTGGTGTACTTTTTTACCTTCTGCACTGGTTTGAGGTGTGATAAGATTCATACCAATAATATCATTGGCAATACTTCTTACCTGATCAAGATTTTTGGCCAGTTTTACTCCACCACCTTTACCACGTCCACCTGCGTGAACCTGAGCTTTGATAACATGCCAACCCGTTCCTGTATCTTGGGTTAATTTTTTGGCTGCTGCTACTGCTTCTTCAGGTGTGTGTGCTACAATTCCACGTTGGATAGTAACACCAAAACTATTTAATACTTCTTTTCCTTGATATTCGTGTAAATTCATATTTATGCCCGTGAAGAGGGTACCTATTTAATTACTAAAAATTTGGCAATGATACATTGCCTCAAAAGTGATGCAAAAATAATAAATGTTATCAGATTGCACTAATTTTTTAAAATGTGCTTGACTTATAAATTAGCATCCAAGTTAACGGGCTAAGCGCATCTAGTTTTGTGGTTTAGGCTTTACTGTTTTCTTAGGCATAGGCCCTCGAAGATGAACAATTAGTCCGTTTAAAAAATTACGTAGGATCTGGTCACCACATTCAACATATTTTGGGTGGTTTTCGTTTCTAAACAAAGCCCCTAACTCACTCTTGGTAACATTAAAATCAACCAACTCCAATATCTTTACAATATCGTCATCACGTAGTTTATGAGCTACACGTAATTTTTTAAAAATATCATTATTATTTAATGGCATCTGTTCTGTTTTTTTTCAAAGATACTAGTATCCTATGAGTTTTATTAATCTGAAAGATCTTTTACTAACAGGTTTTATATAACGACCCTCAAGGCGTTTAATGTATTGAACTCTTCTATGATTTCACTAACAATTTCAGCAGCAGGCTTAATTTGATGTATGAGCCCAGCTACTTGACCTATTTCTAGCTCACCGTCTTGCAAATCACCCTCAAACATACCACGCTTTGCTCTTGCTCTGCCCAAAAGCTCGGTGAGTTGTTCTTTGCTTGGATTTGTTTTATATAGCTCCATTACTTGATCAAAAAACTTGTTTTTAAGAAGGCGTACAGGCGCAAGTTCTTTTAAAGTTAAAAGGGTATCCCCTTCTTTTGCTTTAACAACTTCTTGTTTAAAGGCTTGATGCGCGCTACTCTCCTTACTTGCTACAAACCTACTTCCTATTTGCACCCCATCTGCTCCTAAAATCATTGCAGCCAACATACCCCTACCGTTTGCAATACCACCGGCTGCTATTAGTGGCACACCTATCTGTTCCTTAACCATGGGCAACAAGGTAAAGGTAGTGGTCTCATCACGGCCATTGTGGCCTCCTGCTTCAAAACCTTCTGCAACTACAGCATCTACTCCTGCATCTTGTGCTTTTAAAGCAAACTTCACACTACTAACAACATGCACCACTGTAATACCGTGCTGTTTTAAACGCGCAGTATGGGTTCTGTCTCTTATACACATCTGACGCTGCCGACGAAGAGGATAGTGGAGATCTCG
>CAJXUG010000236.1:0-2507 GCA_913060785.1 uncultured Flavobacteriaceae bacterium
GTGGGCTCGGAGATGTGTATAAGAGACAGAACCTAAACAACTACTTTATAGATTTAAAGTAGCTACAACACCACGTTTTGTAATTACAACATTACTACAACATTTGTTTGTTCTAGACCTTACAGGAGCTTATTCACTTCAATTACACCATAAGTCAATATGATACATTCATTGGGTTTTTATTGCCATATTCATATTTTTTGGGTCTTGAAATTGAAATGTATATATATTGTATAGGTTAAATTAACAAAATCTTAATTTTCAATCCCTATCTTGTGACAAAATTATATTGAATGAAACACATTAGTATTTTTGTTGCTGTATTTTGTTTTTGTTTTGTGGCAAGCGCCCAAAATTTCTCATTGTCAGGGACAGTAGTAGAACAAGACCAAAACATACCTTTATTAGGTGCCACAGTTTTGGTAAAAGGAACCCAAAATGGTGTCACCACAGATTTTGATGGAAATTTTAAAATTGATGATATATCAATAAATGACATACTAGTAGTGTCTTACGTTGGTTTTGTCAATTCAGAATTGCGCATCACATCTCAAAGTACTGTCACAATTTCGTTAACTCCAGATGTAGATTCCTTAGAGGAAGTTTTAATTGTAGGTTACGGTACACAACGTAAGAAAGAAATTACCGGTGCTGTATCTGTAATATCTAGCGAAACTATTGAGGATTTAAAACCAACTAGAATTGAGCAAGCCTTACAAGGTCAAGTTGCGGGGGTACAAATTACCCCAAGCTCTGGTGCTCCTGGTAGTGGTCTAGATATTAAAATTCGTGGTATAGCCACCAACGGAGATAGTAGACCATTAATACTTCTAGATGGTAACGTAATTGAAGATTTGAGTGTGGTTAACCCTTCAGATATAGAATCTATTAATGTATTGAAAGATGCAACTGCTGGTATTTATGGAGTGAGAGCTGCAAATGGTGTTATTTTGATAACAACAAAAAGTGGTAGCTATGATTCAGATATCAAATTTGATTTTAAAACCTACTACGGTATTCAAGAAACAACACGCAAAATTCCTGTTTTAAACGCTACAGAATATGCAGGTCTTGTTAACGAGGCAAGGATCAATAATGGTGAAGCGCCACTTTTTAATAATGTTGGTTCTTTAGGTCAAGGTACAGATTGGCAAGATGAAGTTTTTGAGGCGGCTCCTATATATAATGCAGATATTACCGTTTCTGGTGGTACTGAAAATGGACGTACCTCTTTTAGTGCATCCTACCTAACGCAAGATGGTATTGTTGGTGGTAGCAAAGCTAACTTCAATCGTTTTACATCAAGATTAAGCCATGACAGGAAAATTCTAAAGAAAATTGAGTTTAACTCTTCTTTACTTTTTTCTGGTATAGAGCGTAAATCTTTGTCAGAAAACTCTTTAGGTTCTGTACTTTATAATGCATTAAACAATGCGCCAACTTTTTCAGTAAGAGATCAAGCTGGTAGATATACCTTAGCAGAGGGATTGGGTAATGAGGTAATAAATCCATTAGCCCAAATGGAGAACACCAACAATAAAACTAGAGTTAGAAAACTTAGTGGAAGTTTTAGTGCTAATTATAAATTTCTAGAACATTTTAAAATTGAATCTAGAATCCAAGCCAACTACGCAGAGGTGTTTGGATTTAGTTATACTCCAGTTGCTTTTTATGGATCTGGTAAAGTATTTAATATTGATACAGATAGAGATATCATTTCTCAGTCAGCAAACATATTTAGAGATTACACCTTCGATACTTTCGCTAACTATAATAATACTTTTAATGAAGCTCACAAACTAGATGTTACACTTGGTACTTCTGTTTTTCAGACAACTGGAAGATTTACTGGCCTTACAGGTATTAACGTTCCTGGAACTACTGGTATAGACGTGGATATTCAAGATGCTGAAATTGTTACAAATAACTTCCAAAACGGAGGAAACACATTTGATGCAAGACTTCTTTCTTATTTTGGTCGTGTACAGTATGATTACAAAGGAAAGTATTTATTCTCTGGTGTTATGCGTAGAGACGGTTCTACAAAATTTGGACCTTCTAATAAATTTGGTTATTTCCCTTCTGCATCTGCAGGATGGATCGTTTCTGAAGAAAGTTTCTTAAACGAGAGTAATACATTCAATTTCTTAAAAATTAGAACTTCTTACGGTATTTTAGGTAATGATAGAATTAGAGATTTCGGTTTCGAATCTTTATTAAATGGTGAGGGTGCTTATGTATTTGATGATGAATTACTTATTGGTACAGCTATTGGAGGGCTTTCAAATCCTGAGATACGTTGGGAAAAGCAATACACTTTTGATGTAGGTCTTGATGCTAAGTTTTTTGACAACAAGCTTGATGTATCTATAGATTACTTTAACAGACGTACAGAAGACTTATTAATAACACCACAAACTTCTGGTATTTTAGGAGGAAATGCTCCAGGTTCTGGTGCACCTGTCTCTTATACACATCTCCGAGCCCACGAGACAGGCAGAAATCTC
>CAJXUG010000237.1:0-2448 GCA_913060785.1 uncultured Flavobacteriaceae bacterium
CATTTTTCTTGTCGTCCAAATCCATGGTAATGGCATCTCCCTCTTTAAGGTTGCTATTAATTATTTCTTCAGCCAAAGCATCTTCAATATATTTTTGAATGGCACGCTTTAAAGGCCTAGCTCCATAATCTGAATCAAAACCTTTGTCTGCAATATAATCTTTTGCTTTTTTGGTTAGTGTTAGGTCATACCCAAGTGCTTTAATACGTGAAAATAATATTTCCAGCTCTATGTCAATGATTTTATGAATATCATCACGATCTAGATTATTGAATATCATCACATCATCTACCCGATTTAAAAATTCTGGCGCGAATGTTTTTTTCAAGGCATTTTCAATAACACCCTTGGCATTAGCATCTGCCTGGCTTGTTTGTGCTGCAGTCCCAAAACCAACTCCTTGACCAAAATCTTTTAATTTACGTGCTCCAATGTTGGAGGTCATGATAATAATGGTATTTCTGAAATCTATTTTACGTCCTAGACTGTCTGTTAGATGACCATCATCCAGTACTTGTAACAACATGTTAAAGACATCTGGATGGGCTTTTTCTATCTCATCTAGTAACACTACAGAATAAGGCTTGCGTCTTATCTTTTCTGTAAGCTGTCCACCTTCTTCATACCCAACATATCCAGGAGGTGCACCCACAAGTCTTGAGATGGCAAATTTCTCCATGTACTCACTCATGTCTATACGAATCAATGAGTTTTCATTGTCAAACAACTCTTTAGCCAAAACTTTGGCTAATTGTGTTTTACCAACCCCTGTTTGTCCAAGAAAAATAAATGACCCAATGGGCTTGTTTGGATCTTTAAGTCCTGCACGGTTACGCTGTATAGCCTTCACCACTTTGTTAACAGCATCGTTTTGACCAATTACCTTTCCTTTAATAAGCTCTGGTAATTCTGCTAGTTTGTTGATTTCTGTTTGAGCAATTCTGTTAACGGGTACTCCAGACATCATAGATACAACTTCTGCTACATTATCCTGGTCTACAGTTTCACGATGCAGTTTAGAATCATTTTCCCAAATTTCTTGTTGGCTAATTAATTCCTTTTCAAGGTTTTTTTCATCATCTCTTAGCTTGGCTGCCTCTTCGTATTTTTGTTTTTTAACAACCGTATTTTTAAGCTCTCTTACCTCTTCAAGTTTTTGCTCAAGTTCTAATATTTTCTTTGGTACGTTAATGTTTATGATATGAACACGAGATCCTGCCTCATCCAAAGCATCAATTGCCTTGTCTGGTAAAAACCTGTCTGTCATGTACCTGTTTGTTAACTTCACACAAGCCTCTAATGCTTCTTTAGTGTAGGTAACATTATGGTGCTCTTCGTACTTTTCTTTAATATTTTCTAGAATTTCAATAGTTTCTTCTACAGAGGTAGGCTCTACTAAAACTTTCTGAAATCTTCTTTCTAGGGCTCCATCTTTTTCTATGTACTGTCTGTACTCATCAAGGGTTGTGGCTCCTACACATTGTATTTCTCCTCTTGCTAGTGCAGGTTTAAACATATTACTAGCATCTAGAGAGCCTGTAGCGCCACCGGCGCCAACAATAGTATGTATCTCATCAATAAAGAGGATGATGTCTTTATTTTTTTCAAGTTCATTCATTAGGGCTTTCATTCGCTCCTCAAACTGTCCTCGATACTTTGTTCCAGCAACTAGACTGGCTAAGTCTAAAGTTACAACACGTTTGTCATATAAAATTCGAGATACTTTACGCTGTACAATGCGCAGTGCTAGACCTTCTGCAATGGCAGATTTACCAACACCAGGTTCTCCAATTAGTAAGGGATTATTTTTTTTGCGTCTACTTAGAATTTGTGATACTCTTTGTATTTCAGCATCACGACCCACTACTGGATCTAATTTTCCTAAATCTGCCATTTCTGTAAGATCTCTACCAAAATTATCTAACACAGGTGTTTTAGATTTTTTATTTGTTTTTACACCTGCATTACCAAATAAGTTTTCTTTACCAGGCTCTTCCTTGTCTGGCATGTCATCACCAGTAAAGGCGTCCTCTGCCGAAGGCATATCAATGTAGTCATCATCATTAGCTAGCAATGATTTGAATTGCACCTTCACACTATCATAATCTACTTTCATTTTTTCAAGTAGTTTGGTGGTAGGGTCATTTTCATTTCTTAGAATACATAAAAGTAAATGAGCGGTATTTATAGACGTGCTTTGAAATAGCTTTGCTTCCAAAAATGTAGTTTTTAGGGCACGCTCGGCTTGCCGAGTTAAATGCAAGTTTTTCTTGTCATTACCTACAATTCCAGTTTCTGGGTTGGCAGGGCTTAAAATTTCAACTTTACGTCTTAGGTAGTTTAGGTCTATATCTAATGCATTTAATATGGTAACGGCTTTACCGTCTCCATCTCGCAACCTGTCTCTTATACACATCTGACGCTGCCGACGAAGAGGATAGTGTAGAT
>CAJXUG010000238.1:0-2425 GCA_913060785.1 uncultured Flavobacteriaceae bacterium
CGAGATTTCTGCCTGTCTCGTGGGCTCGGAGATGTGTATAAGAGACAGAATATGTGTAGTCCCTATGTTATATCAAGACATGGAAGAGAAAGAAACTCCCTTTTGGAGTTATTTTTGCCAGATAAGTGATTCAACTACAAGTTATGGGTCATATAGTGGTGCGGTTCCTAATGAGAAGATCACATGGGGCAAACTAGATATAGATACCCCTAAATTTATTATTGAGAGTGACGCTACAATTGTAGCGCCGCTGATATTTGCTTACTTATTAAATATGTAATTATGGATTCAAGAAAACGTATTATTATAGATTTTAAAAAGTTAACCCCAGATTTATTAGCTCTTTTGGTAGAGAAATACCCAGAAGGGTATGATGATCATCATATCATCAAGTTTAAAAACACTAAAAATCATTGGATTGAAGCTGTACAAATAGATACAGATGAAGTAATATATCTAGTTAAAGTGAGTATAAACCTTGCTGTGACTATGGAAAACTATGATGAGGATTATAGTTTAGATTTTGAGGCAAACGATCCAAACACAATTCAAGACTCAGAACTATAATAATCAAGTAAAATAAAACAGTATGAAAGCACAATTTCACTTAGCATTACCCTGTAAGAGTATAGAAGTTACAAAAAATTTTTACACTTCTATTTTAGGTGCATCTCTAGGAAGATATGCAGATAAATGGGCAGATATTAATTTATATGACAACCAACTAACCTTTACCCAGGCAGGTGATTTTAATTTTAATTTTAAAAACTACAAGTTGGGAGAAAGTGTGTTGCCTTCCTTTCATTTTGGTGTAATTATACCTGTGCAAGTTTGGGGAGACTTGTATACAAAGCTCTTTAAATCTAATCACGAGGTCACTACTGAGGTTACTTTCATGAAAAACAAAATAGGGGAGCACCTTTCCTTTTTTATTACAGACCCAAATGGTTATATGATAGAATTTAAAAGTTTTAAAACAGAAAATGAAGTATTTTGCACTAGTGTATAAACACAGATTGCTATTTAAATAGCGTTACAATAAATAATTAAATAAAAATAAAAATTGAACAACTTAAAAATTATAGGAAGTGAGGAATGGTGTTCATTTGAATCCTTCAAAATTCCAGCAATCAAGGCTCGTATAGACTCTGGTGCTAAAACATCATCAATACAAGCAAGTAATATTAAGGTTTTTTTAAAACAAACCCAGGAGTGGGTTCGCTTTGAGGTAACCCCACTGCAGGAAAATAAAAGTATTAGTATTAGCTGTGAGGCTAAAATTCATTCCAAAAGAACTGTAAAAAGCTCCATAGGTATTTCAGAGCAACGACTCGTTATCAAAACTCCTATTACATTTGGCGAGGATACTTTTGAAATTGAACTTACACTTGCAAATCGAGACGCTATGGAGTTTAGAATGTTATTAGGAAGAGAAGCGCTATCTAATCGTTACCTAGTAAACCCATCAACTAGCTATCTTTTTCCTAAATATACTCAGGAAGAATTGGATATAAAGTATGCATCATTTAAAACCCAAAAAACAAAATTAAAAATTGCGCTTTTAGCAAGTAACCCTGATTTATTTAGCAATAAACGTCTAATAGAGGCTGGGCGCTCTAGAGGTCATGAAATGGTGTTTCTCAATGTGCAACAGGCGTACATGAAGTTTGATGCCACAGAGCCGCAAATACGTTACAGGGGTGGTAATGTTATAGATGAATTTGATGCCATTATACCTCGTATTAAGCCATCAGTTACTTTTTATGCCTGCGCTTTAATACGTCAGTTTGATGCAATGAATACATACTGTTTAAACTCTGCAGATGCTATAACACAATCTAGAGACAAGCTTTTGGCTACTCAATTATTTGCAAAGCACGATATACATATTCCTATTACCGGATTTGCAAATTCTCCGCTAGATACTAAAGATCTTATAAAGATGGTAAATGGTGCACCCCTTATCATAAAGTTACTAGAAAGTACCCAGGGGAAAGGTGTTGTTTTGGCAGAAACCACAAAGGCTGCAGAGAGTGTGATCAATGCTTTTAAGAGTGTAAAGACTAATATTTTAGTGCAAGAATTTATCAAAGAAGCAAATGGTCAAGATATTCGTTGTTTTGTAGTCAATGGTAAAGTGGTTGCTTCTATGCAGCGTCAAGCAGAAAAAGGCGAGTTTAGAGCAAATATTCATCAGGGAGGTAGTGCATCGAATATAAAAATTACCCCAAAAGAGAGAAAATTAGCAATTAAAGCTGCTAAAATATTAGACCTACCTGTTGCGGGTGTAGATATTATTAGGTCTAATAAAGGTCCTTTACTGTTGGAAGTGAATTCATCTCCAGGGTTAGAGGCAATAGAGTCTGCAACGGGTCTAGATCTGTCTCTTATACACATCTCCGAGCCCACGAGACAGGCAGAAATC
>CAJXUG010000239.1:0-2393 GCA_913060785.1 uncultured Flavobacteriaceae bacterium
TCTACACTATCCTCTTCGTCGGCAGCGTCAGATGTGTATAAGAGACAGTTTAAAAACTGTATCAATACAATTTGCACGGGTAGTAGCAGCGCAATAATAAGTGTAGATTTCTTTTTAAACATGATAGCAAAATACTAAAACCATCTTAAATTAAAATCATTAGTTACAGGTATTTACTATTTGATTAATTCATTGGTTTTAACTCCATAAATCTCAGTTGCTACAATAAAATCTTAGCTTAAAATCAACGTTTAAAAAAAATCAAATAGGTTACCTTTGTATTTCAATTTTAATGACAATACAATGAGTGATGCTATAAGAAACCTATCTCCAAAACCGCTTTGGAATAAATTTGCAGATTTAAATGCAGTACCACGTCCTTCAAAAAAAGAACAGCGTGTGATTAAGTTCATGAAAGATTTTGGCGCCTCTTTAGGGCTTCAAACTATAGAAGATGAAGTAGGAAATGTTATTATAAAAAAGCCTGCCACCCCTGGTATGGAGAACAGAAAAGCTATTGTGATGCAATCTCATTTGGATATGGTGCATCAAAAAAACAGTGATACGGTATTTGATTTTGACACACAAGGCATACAGATGTATGTAGATGGAGATTGGGTTCGTGCCAATGGAACAACCCTAGGGGCAGATAATGGGCTAGGTGTTGCAACTATTATGGCTGTTTTAGATAGTGACACCATTGCTCACCCAGCCATAGAAGCGCTTTTTACCATAGATGAAGAAACTGGGATGACAGGAGCCATTGGCCTAAAAGGCGGTTTGCTTGAAGGTGAAATTTTACTCAACCTAGATACAGAAGAAGATGATGAAATAGGAGTAGGGTGCGCCGGTGGTGTAGATGTTACTGCAAGTGGTAGTTACCATCAAATTCCAGCTCCAAATGGGCAAGGGTATCGTATCACTGTAAAGGGGCTACAAGGAGGACATAGTGGGATGGATATTTTTAAAGGTTTAGGAAATGCAAATAAAATGATGAACCGTTTATTGGCTGCAAATAAAGATATTGCTCATATTGCATCTCTTGCCGGCGGATCACTTAGAAATGCAATTCCTAGAGAGAGTACTGCCACTGTAGTAGTTAAAACTCAAGATATTTCTGAGTTTGTATTGCAGATGGAGAAAATTCAATTTAACCTGGTTGAGGAGTACAGATTACTTGAGCCAGATTTAACCATAGAAACTCAGAAAATAGACCCTCCACAGATGGTTATGGCTCCTAAGGATCAAACTGCATTTATAAATGCAGTGTACGCAACCCATAATGGTGTGTATAGAATGAGTCCAGCCATTGAGGGGCTAGTAGAGACTTCCAATAATATTGCAAAAATTTCTGTTAAAGATGCAACCCTGAAAATTGAATGCCTTACCAGATCTTCTGTAGATTCTTCTAAAGATGATATGGCGGCAAGCTTAACATCCGTTTTTGAGTTGGCAGGGTATAATGTGGATTGCAGTGGTCATTATCCTGGATGGGCTCCAAATATGGACAGCGCTATTCTACAAGTTGTAGAGTCTTTATACATTTCTCTTCATGGAGAAAAGCCTAATGTGGCTGCCTGCCACGCAGGTTTGGAGTGCGGTATATTAGGACAAAACTATCCAAAGATGGACATGATAAGTTTTGGACCTACCATTAAAGGAGCACATTCTCCAGATGAGCGTGCGAGCATATCAAGCGCACAAAAATATTGGAAATTTGTTTTAGAGATATTAAAAAATATACCGCTTACATAATTATAATATCAACTTGATGTAATAAAAAAAAGCCCGACGATAAATCCGTCGGGCTTTTTTATGTTTTTTTAAATGATATTATTGTTTGGCTGTAATTTCTATTTCAAACACTAGGTCAGCGTTTGGAGGAATTACATTTCCAGCCCCACGCTCACCATATCCAAGATAAGATGGTACAAAAGCCGTAACTTTATCACCAACAGACATCATAAGGAGCGCCTCAAGAAATCCTGGATTTAACTGCGCATCTTTACTACATGTCATAGGAGTAGGAGTGTAGCCATTTTGAGCTTCACGTTGCGGGTTGATCATGTTGTAATCTCTAGCCAAAATCACTCTATTGGTATCAAATAACATTCCGTTGTCTTCCAAAAAACCGGCATAGTTTACCAGTACCTTAGTGCCCTCTGCTGGACGTTGGGTTTCTGTTTTTGTATCCCAGTGTACTTTAAGTCCAGAAGGAAGTGTTTGAGCATCTTGTTTCAGGGCATCAAATTTTCTTTTCATACCATCCGCATATTTTGCGATGGCTGCTTGCTTTTCTTTATTTTCCTGTTCAACTTTTGTCATTGCATCTGTAAAAGAAGTGATTTTCTGCCCTCCTTTGTTAATGATGTTTACTGTTTTAATCATTACAT
>CAJXUG010000240.1:0-2391 GCA_913060785.1 uncultured Flavobacteriaceae bacterium
AGATTTCTGCCTGTCTCGTGGGCTCGGAGATGTGTATAAGAGACAGATTTTAATTTTACTGTTTACCTCTATTTGTTTTTCACAAATCGCACCCATAGATTTTGAAGCTGGAGGAGAAGGCGCAAACTGGGGATGGAATGTGTTTGAAAACGCAGATAATCCACCGCTTGAATTTGTTGCAAATCCAGATCCTTCTGGCATCAACCAATCTTCAACGGTAGCTAAATTTACAGCCAGAGACACTAATGCAGGAGCTGCACCTTATGCTGGTTTAGAAAGCCAACATGGTGGCAATATTGGAACCTTTGATCTAACAATCGAAAATGCACTTGTAAACATCATGGTTTATAAAACAAAAATCAGTGATGTTGGTATTAAATTTGCCACTCCAAGTGGCGGTGCTCAACCTGAAATTAAAGTTGCCAATACTTTAATAAATCAATGGGAACTTATCACTGTAGATTTCACCTCTTACATTGGTCTTGGAGAAACTACAGGTTTGGATCAAATTATTGTATTCCCAGATTTTATTAACAGGACAGCAGATGATATTATATACTTTGATAATATTACATTTGGTGAAACTGTACCAAATACCATAGCCCTTCCCATTACACTTGAAGGTGGGCAGGCTCCAGCATTTTCAGATTTTAATGGTTCTTCAACCCTAGTTATAGACAATCCAGACCCATCAGGAGCAAATACATCTGCCACTGTTGCGCAAAACACTGTACCAGCAAATGCTGCTTTTGCAGGGGTTAATTATCCAGTAAATAATATAGACATAACCACAGATAAAGTGTTTAGTCTATCTGTATGGTCATCACTACCAAACATACCAGTGCTACTTAAATTAGAAAATGCATCTGGAGTAAATACAGAAAGAGCAGCTGTAACTACTACAACAAACGCCTGGGAAACCATAACCTTTGATTTTACTGATGAGGGTCAGTTAACCTACCAGTCTGTAACCATATTCATGAATTTTAATATGACAGATGCTGCAGATCAGGTTTACTATTGGGATAATTTAGTGCTAGGAGAACCCCTTGGAGTTTCAGAAAACACACTTGCAAACATCACACTGTATCCAAACCCTGCTACATCTGTAGTTGTTTTACAAGCATCACAAGAAATAGCAACGATTCAAGTACTAAATCTTTTGGGTCAAAGAATTTCTTCTGTTACTGTTAATAACACAAAAAGCACAATTAACGTGTCTGATCTTTCAGCAGGTACTTATATAGCCAATGTTTTATTTTCTAACGGAAATACCCAAAATATTAATTTTATAAAAAAATAAAAATAAATTCAAAAGGGAGTGAGGTTGTGCTCCCTTTTGAAAATTTAAATACAATCACAATCACAATTTTATTTACTTAAATTATTTATTATGAAAAAAGCTTACATTTTATTTTCAGTACTCTTAAGTACAGCATTTATGACCAATGCACAAAACACAGTAGTTGCTGATGCAAGTGCAGAATACCTTGGATATGCTAATGTTTTTGAAACAATTGCAAATGGCGGAGCCTATGTCTTTGGTTCAGGATGGGGTGTTGCAGACCTTAAATCAGTGGTAGACGCTGGTGCAGGATCTGTTACATTACAGCCAAATTATAACACTTACGCAGATAACCCAGGAGATCCATTTTGGATTGATCCAGCTACGGGTCTTGGAAACAAACAATTTGAAGGAAACACTTTCGTTGAGAATAACACAAATCTTATTGGAAGCGAATTAACCTTTACAGGTGGGGTAGCTTCATATACGCTTGATCCATCTTATGTTGCAATCGCTTTTATTAAAGTATTTAATGCAGATTTTTCTTTTGTGAAATTAGAAACTGCACCACTTGTAGCAGGTCAAGATTTTTCTATTACCTACACAAACGTTGAACCAGAAGATACAACTATCCAGTACGGATATCAAATAGTAGGTTTAAACGCTAATCCAGCAAATGAGGATGCTCTTGGTAGCATTGTAATTGTAGATACAGTTTTAGGGACTAACGATTTTGATGCTACAAGCATTTCAACATATCCAAATCCAGTAACTTCTACTTTTACTATTGAATCTCAGGAGGTTATAACATCTGTTGCTATCTTTAATGTTTTAGGACAACAAGTAATTAACGAAACTCCAGATGCATTAAATTATGTTGCAGATTTCTCTAGCCTAACAGCTGGTGTATATCTTGCTAACATAGCTACTCAAAGTGGATCAAAGACAGTTAAAGTTATAAAGAAATAAAGATTATAATTTAGTTTAATTTTAAAAAGCTTGTTTATGAGCAATAAACAAGCTTTTTTATGTCTACTCTTTACAAGATAATACTACTGCTGTCTCTTATACACATCTCCGAGCCCACGAGACAGGCAGAAATCTCG
>CAJXUG010000241.1:0-2382 GCA_913060785.1 uncultured Flavobacteriaceae bacterium
CAGCGTCAGATGTGTATAAGAGACAGCTGATGGTGAGTGTAACGCTAAAGAGTGCGCTAGTCACTAATTATAGTGCCATCTTGCATGATTAACTTTCTATCTGCCATGGCTGCTAGGTCTTTGTTGTGAGTAACTATAACAAAGGTTTGTCCAAACTCGTCTCTTAGTTTGAAAAATAGATCGTGAAGGTTCTCTGCGCTCTGCGTGTCTAGATTTCCGCTAGGTTCATCTGCTAGAATAATAGCTGGGTTGTTTATTAAAGCTCTTGCAACAGCCACTCGCTGTTGTTCTCCACCAGATAATTCATTGGGTTTGTGGTTTTCTCGAGAAGTTAAGCCCAGAAAGGCAAGAAGCTCTTTGGCTCTTTTTTCTACATCTGCCTTATTTGTTTTTTTAATAAATCCTGGTATACATACATTTTCAAGGGCAGTAAATTCTGGTAGTAATTGGTGAAATTGGAAAATAAAACCCAAAGAAGTATTTCTAAAGCTTGCAAGCTGTTTCTTGTTTAATAATGCTATTTGCTGATCGTTAATTGTTAATGCTCCACTGTCAAAACCATCAAGGGTTCCTAAAATTTGAAGTAAAGTGGTTTTTCCTGCTCCTGAAGCACCTACGATAGATACAATTTCTCCTTTTTTTATATGAAGATCTACACCTTTTAAAACATGTAGTTTATCATAGTATTTGTGGATGTTTTTTACTGTTATCATAGGTTTTGTTATTATGTTCTCTAGGGCAGTTTGTGGTGTTGTACGTTTTGTTAGTTATCAATAAACATAATGCCTTCCAGGATATTATTGCTATTGCTATCTCCAATTTCTGTAAAATCATCAAACATTGTTGTGGGTGCAAGCCCAGGAAATATTTGATTAAGGGTTTCTGCCAGTAAAGGCTCTGTTACCGTTCCTAATTGTCCTAAATTCGCATAGTTCTCTTTTTGTTCTATATCTGGGACTAGTCCATCTACATAATCTGTGTTACCTGCAGCATTTGCAGTTTTAAAAACAAGTGGTAACATAGCGTAGGTATGATTTACATTAGCCTGTGACCTATTAAAGTTTGGCGCCGGAGCATCATACAATAAAAATGAAGCTTGAAATTTACCCGTTGTAGTATCTCCCACCTGGGTTACTGATATGTATGGTTCAAGACCATTTATAACTAGTTCGCTGGCAGAGGCAGAGCGGGCACTGGTAATAACGTATACTTGGTCAAGATTTAGACTATTAATTACATCACCATTTGAAATTTCAGAATTAAACAGTCCGGGACTTGCATATTGCGCTTGCCTATCTTGGTTCCACTGCTCTGTGTAAAATACTTGGCTATTAAATTGCCCTGTTATCATGGAAGACAGATCTACCGCTGTTTCTACAGAACCGCCGCCATTGTATCTTAAATCAAGTATTAGGTGCTCAATGCCTTGGTTTTTAAACTCCCCAAAGACAGCATTTAACTCAGGATCAAAATCTCTTGTAAAAGCATTATACATTAGATACCCTACTTTTTGTCCTTCTATGGTAAGTGTTTGTGAGATATGTATTGGGTTTTCTGTGATTTGTGATTTTGTAAGAGTTACACTTGTTGGGGTAGGTGTTATGGTAACACCGTCAAAGGTTGCTAGCCCAATTGTGTAAGTATCTGGAGCTAGTAAATCATTATAATTAGTCTCATTTATTTGTTGGCCATCAATGGTATTGAAAATAACACCTCTTTGTAAATCATTGCTAGCGGCGCTAGAGTTTGGAAGTACGTAACGTACATAGCCAAATACATCACCGCCTCCATCTGGGTAGAAAACTAGTCCAAACTCCATACCGTTGTTAAGGGTTACACCGCCTAGCGCATTTTCTAGGGAAACATAATCATCTGTAAGAAAACTAAAACGGTCTTGGTCAGATTTTAAATAATCAAATAAGTCCTCGGGAGACTCGTAGCTTTCTAAAAAACTATTTTTATCATCATTAGATAAAAAGGCATCATTGGCAAGTTCTGGGGTATCTGCTTTGTATAAATAAAAATAATTTAAACCACGATATATAAAGTTTTGTATCTCTAGGGTAGAAGCAGGGTTTATTGTGTCATCAAAGTCCTCAAAGCATCCAGTAAAAAGGAGCAAACCCGCAAGTATAGAGATATAAAACTTTTTCATAGTATTTTCTTTATATAGTTTTAAACAAGCAAAATACTCACATTATTGCACAAGATAAAATCTTCTTTACTATTTATGCGGGATATATTGTAGTTGCTTATTTTTTACTAAAAATATAAGAAACATTATTGTAATCTAAAAAATAGGTAACTCTCAGAGATACAGTATTTTGAACAGCTTGTTTAAATAGTTTATTTAAACTTTCTGTATACCCTAAAGTGGCTTGG
>CAJXUG010000242.1:0-2378 GCA_913060785.1 uncultured Flavobacteriaceae bacterium
CGAGATTTCTGCCTGTCTCGTGGGCTCGGAGATGTGTATAAGAGACAGCGATATTCTTGATAGTTCAAAATTACTCTAAAAGCTTGTTTTATTTTCTTTCTGATGAAATTATATAAATGCCCAAAACGTGCATTAAGTAGCTATGAGTACTAAAAAAATTGGATTTTGGTCTAGCACTTCCCTAGTAGCTGGTAACATGATAGGGTCAGGAGTTTTCTTGCTGCCTGCATCATTGGCAGCATACGGATCTATTAGCCTGTTGGGTTGGTTGTTTTCTTCTCTTGGGGCGCTACTGCTTGCAAAAGTATTTGGAAATCTGGGACGTATAGCACCCAATACCATAGGTGGCCCTTACGCCTATACTAGACTTGGTCTTGGAGAACTCCCTGGATTTTTAGTTGCTTGGGGATATTGGATTTCTATTTGGTGTACCAATGCGGCTATTGCCGTTGCTCTAGTTGGTTATTTAGAGGTGTTTTTTCCTGTTCTTGGCGAAAACAAATTTGCCGCAATTACCACAGGTTTAGGTGTTATTTGGTTTTTTACTTGGATTAATTCTAAAGCCTTAAAAACAATAGCGCTGGTGCAAGTACTAACAACCATATTAAAGATTGTACCCATAACCCTTGTAGGTTTTATTGGCATTCTTTACATCAATACAGATCATTTTTTTCCAATTAATATAAGTGGTAGCTCTAGCTTTTCTGCCATTACAATTACCACCACCTTAACTTTGTTTGCCTTTTTAGGAATGGAAAGTGCTACTATAGCAAGCAAACACATTGTAAATGCAGATACGACCATAAAAAAGGCTACCATGGCAGGCACGCTGATAACAATTGTGGTGTACATCATGAGCACTATTGCTATTATGGGTATCATACCTCCAGATGTACTATCCCAATCTAACGCACCATTTGCAGATGCTGCTGGTTTGTTTTGGGGAGATTCGGCAAAGTACATTGTTGCAGCAGGTGCAGTAATTGCAACTCTTGGAGCACTAAATGGTTGGATACTTATCCAAGGTCAAATACCAATGGCTGCAGCTCAAGATACATTATTTCCAAAAATATTTGGAAAAACAAACACACATGGTGCTCCAATTTCAGGAATCATACTATCCAGTATTTTAGCCTCTATTTTAATGGGGCTCAATTATACAAAAGGACTCATTGAAGCTTTTACATTTATGATGAAGCTCTCAACGCTATCTGTGCTAACCCCCTACTTGTTATCTACCATTAGTTTTCTTATTTTAGAGAAAAAGAAAGAAGGTGCTATTTCCTTGAGTAAAAAACTGCTGTCTTACACTACTATTTTATTTTGCGTTTGGGTAATTATAGGGTGCGGTATAGAAACTATTAGTTGGGGTGTTGTATTACTGGCAATAGGTGTACCTTTCTATATTAAAATTAAAAAATCAACCTAAATACGTTATTATGGAAAAATTCTATATCAATCCAGACATTACTTGCGCCCAGACACTTCCTGCAACTTTTTACCGAAGTCAAGAAGTATTTGACGCCCTTAAAGAGCGTGTTTTTGAAAAAACATGGCAATGGGTTGGCGATGCAAATAACACCATACCACTGGTGGAGTCTGTATATCCGCTTACTCTTTTAGAGAATTTTATAGCTGAGCCAATAATGTTGGTTAGAGATAAAGAAAATACTATTTCTTGCATCAGCAATGTATGTACACACAGAGGTAATATTGTGGCGCATCATCCAGGAAAAATGAAGCAATTAACCTGTATGTATCACGGAAGACGTTTTGAGCTTGATGGCAGTTTTAAAAGTATGCCTGAGTTTGAAAAGGCAAAAGATTTTCCTAGACCATGTGATGGTTTACATCAATTTAAGCTTTATAACTGGTGCAGTCACTTATTTGTTGGTCTGGACCCTACCTTTAATTTTTCTCAGGTTATAGATATCATGAACCAGCGTGTTGGTTTTTTACCCTTAGATGAGTTTAAACTTGACACAAGTGCTAATAAAGATTACATCATTAATTGCCATTGGGCGCTGTATTGTGACAATTACCTAGAAGGATTCCATATCCCTTTTGTACACGAAGACTTAAATAAAGCGTTAGATTACGGATCTTATAAAACAGAAATTTATGAGCACTTTAATTTACAAATAGGGTATTCTCAGGGAGGTGAAGAGGTTTTTGACTTGCCAGAAGGTCATCCAGATTATGGTAAAAACGTGGCTGCTTATTACTATTGGGTGTTTCCAAACATGATGTTCAATTTTTATCCATGGGGGCTTTCTATAAATATTGTAAAACCAATTCATTCAAATAAAACCAAAGTATCTTTTATAACCTATGTATCTGTCTCTTATACACATCTGACGCTGCCGACGAAGAGGATA
>CAJXUG010000243.1:0-2374 GCA_913060785.1 uncultured Flavobacteriaceae bacterium
AATTTTTTAAAATTAATTATTATACAAAAATAAATATTTTGATTTTCATTAGGTGCTAATTAAACAAAAAAAACACCTCTCGATAAATAAATATCGCAGGTGTTAATTTAAGTAGTACTTCTGTTTAATCAAAGTAACTAAAAGAGTCTCCGTCTTTAATTTTGAGTAAAGACTCGTATATTAACTTAATAACATTCTCTACATCGTCTCTATGGACCATCTCTACAGTGGTATGCATATAGCGCAAGGGTAATGATATAAGGGCAGAGGCAACACCGCTACCGCTGTAGGCAAAGGCGTCTGTATCTGTACCTGTAGCTCTGGACAATGCTGCACGCTGAAAAGGAATTTTATTGGCCTGTGCAGTATCTGTAATAAGATCACGCAATTTTTGTTGCACAGCTGGAGCGTATGCAATAACAGGCCCATTACCAATTTGAGCATCTCCTTGAGTTTTCATTTCAATCATTGGGGTGGTCGTGTCATGGGTTACATCTGTAACTATAGCCACATTGGGTTTGATGCGCTGTGCAATCATTTGGGCTCCTCTTAGGCCAATCTCTTCTTGCACACTATTTGTTATATACAGGCCAAAGGGCAGTGTTTTTTTGTTTTCTTTTAAAAGCCTGGCTACCTCTGCAATCATAAAGCCACCCATGCGGTTGTCTAGTGCTCTACACACAAATTTGTCTTTGTTGAGAATAAAAAATTCGTCAGGATAGGTTATCACACATCCTACATGTACGCCCATTTTCTCTACTTCTTTTTTGTCTTTGGCTCCTATATCAATAAAAATATTATCAGGCTTTGGCGCTTCTTCTTTGCCTTTGTTGCGTGTGTGTATTGCTGGCCAACCAAAAACTCCTTTTACAATTCCTTTTTTGGTATGGATGTTTACAATTTTAGAAGGTGCAATTTGGTGATCACTCCCTCCATTGCGTATCACATATAATAAGCCTGCATCGCTAATGTAGTTTACATACCATGAAATTTCATCTGCATGACCCTCAATAACTACTTTGTATTTTGCCTTTGGATTAATAACAGCTACAGCCGTTCCGTAGGTATCTGTAATAAACTCATCTGCATACGGCTTTAAATAGTCCATCCATATTTTTTGACCATCCCACTCGTAGCCTGTTGGTGCAGCATTGTTTAGGTACTTTTCTAGAAAGGTTAATGATTTTTTATTTAATATAGATGTTGCCATGAAGTATGTTTTTTAAATTTGAATCTCAAAATTAGATAATTAATAGCGAAGTCTACACGTTCAATTTATTATTTTTGGAATGGTTTTAGCAACTCCCTTCAATACAAACAATTTTAAATGAAATTAAAACATCTCATATATATAGGTTTCTTTTTATCTAGTATGATCTGTGGGGCTCAGATCCCTAAAGAGTACAAGACCCAGCAAAAAGACTCGATAGCAACCTACTATTATATTGTACAAGGAGATACCATCCCCAGAGAGTATATAGATTTAGAGGAGGTGGTGCTGTTAAACAAGTTGTCGTTTAATAATAAAGTAGATAGGCGCAGATATCTTATACTTAGGCGAAAAACAAGAAAGGTATATCCTTACGCAAAACTAGCCTCAGAAAGACTCCTTACCATGACCAAAAGGCTACAAACCATTAAGAAAAAGCGACAAGCATCCAAGTATACCAAACGGATTCAAAAATATATTGAGCAGGAATTTTCAGAAAAACTTAAAAAACTCACTAGAACAGAGGGGCAGATACTTGTTAAATTAATCCATAGGCAAACAGGTACAACGGCCTATGATTTGGTCAAAGAGTTACGTACCTCTTGGCGTGCCTTTTGGTACAACACAACAGCTAGTTTGTTTGATATCTCTTTAAAACAAAAGTACACTCCTTTCTCTGTAGAAGAAGATTACCTTATAGAGGATATATTAGAGCGTTCATTCCAAGAAGAAATTTTAGAAAGACAAGCTCCATTTTTTAAGATAGATTTTCTAGAACTCTCCTCTCATTGGGATGTAAAAGCACCTAAGTAAATATTCTAGAAATTTTAAATTATATACTTTACTTACAGGCAGTCTTTTACCCATATGATGGTTTGATTATTTTGATGAGAAATCCTTCGGTTCTGCATTAATAATGACTATTTAACTTATTAATTGCGCTATCTTTTGTATTATAATATAGTTTTAGGGCTTCTATACCCGGTTTTTTTTTAAATAAAAACAAGGTGTAACTAAAACACTAACAAGGGCTTGTGTTTTATCTTTATTTATTTTACTCAAAAAACTCATTCTTCAGGAATAATCAACGAAAATAACGAAACTATTGTATGTGTGCACTATCTGTCTCTTATACACATCTGACGCTGCCGACGAAGAGGATAG
>CAJXUG010000244.1:0-2354 GCA_913060785.1 uncultured Flavobacteriaceae bacterium
AGCGTCAGATGTGTATAAGAGACAGGTCATTTAACAATCAAATTTTAAATAGTAAACATGCAAACAACACCAAACAACTCAAGGGCACTTGCTATTATCTCATACATAACTTTTATTGGTTGGATTATTGCTTTTATGCTTAACAACAAGCAAAAACACGCACTAGTTACCTACCACCAAAAACAATCTCTAGGAATTCAGGGTATCTATTTTGCCATTGCTATTTTAGTAAAAATTGCAGGATTATTGAGCCTACAAGTGCTTTTCCTTGGAGTATTTATTCTCATCATCATAGGAATTTCAAATGCAAGCAATCAAATAAGCAAACCCCTGCCAATTGTTGGGGTGTACTTTGAAAAGTGGTTTGAAAATATAGTATAAAACCTAAGATGTATAACCAAACTATTTTTTAGCCACTACCAAAGCTTTGTGCTGCATACTTTTAAAACATGGAAAAACAACAATTACCCCTAGAACATAATTACCAAAGACCAGAAATTACAACAAACAAAGCTCCTGTAATTATTTTACTACACGGGTATGGCAGTGATCATAATGATTTGTTTTCTTTTGCGCCACATTTGCCAAAAACCCATCATATCATAGCTTTAAAAGCACCCTTGCCTATGGAGCCTCAAGGGAACGCTTGGTATTCTATCTATTTTGAAGCTGGTGATTCAAAATTTAACGACATACCTCAAGCGCTTGCTGCAAGAGATAAAGTTGTGCAATGTATTGATAGCATTATAGACACCTATAATGCAGACCCAGATAACGTAACATTAATAGGGTTTAGTCAAGGAACTATTTTAAGCTTTGCAGTAGCACTTAGTTATCCAAAAAAAGTAAAAAACATTGTTGGTCTTAGTGGGTATATTAGCCAAGACATGCTTACACCAGGGTATGATAAAAACGATTTTAGCCATCTCAATGTATACACCTCTCATGGGAGTGTAGACCAAGTAATTCCTGTTTCATGGGCACAAAAAACTCCTGAGTTTTTAAAAGAATTAAATATAGAGTGTACCTATAGTGAGTTTCCTGTTGGTCATGGAATAGCTCCAGATAACTTCAATGAATTTAAAGCCTGGTTAATAAAGCAGTAGCTGCTTCTATGTATAGTTCAACAACCTTTACTTTAAAGAATACAAAAAAGAGCTAAGAGGAACAAGTTCTATGGTATTGTCTTGATTAAAGAAATACTCAATGATAAGTTCTCCCCAATTATCTCCGTCAGAGAAATCTGCTTGTATCCACCTGCTGTTCAATAACTTTATTTTATTGATTTTAAAATTACCCCTAACAGAGGCTACTGGTATAATAGGGTTTCCGCCTTTAACACCATTTTGATCATAAATTTTATTGTTAATAATAGCTTCTACATCTGCCGCTTCAAGGCCAAGACGTTCAATATACTCTAAGGCATTTTCATTTCCTTGAAGACTAAAATAATTTGCATCTGAAATAGCCTCTGAAACACCAGAGAGCGAATCTTTGGCTTTTTCTAACTTTAAAGAAAGTCCTTTAATTGTTTTGTCTTGCGCTTCCCATATAATTTTTTCATTTGCGTATTGAAAAACAATGAACAAAACAGCAAAAAAGAACAGGTACATAAAAATACTTTTCTTCATAATATAAATAATTTTAAATTTCAATAGTTAATCCGTCATAGGCTAAAAACACATTACTTGGCAATGTTGCCTGCACAGCTTTGTGAAATCCTAGATGGTGGCTAATATGAGTTAAATAGGCTCTGTGAGGCTTTACTTTAGCAATAAAAGCAAGTGCCTCTTCTAGATTGAGGTGAGAAGGATGCGGCTCTTGCCTTAGGGCGTTAATAACTAAAACCTTGGTGCCTTTTATTTTTTCAATCTCACTTGGCGCCATTGTTTTTACATCTGTCAAATAGGTGAAACCTTCCATGGAATATCCAAGTACTGGAAGGGTGTTATGTAAAGCCTCTACTGGAGTTACAAGGGTATCATGCAATAAAAAAGATTCCTTCTTTGAAATAACGTGCTGCGTTATTGTTGGCGCACCAGGGTATTTATTTTGGGTTTCAAAAATATAACCAAAACGTCTTTTAAGGGCTACAAACACCTCTTTACTTGCATAAAAGCTAATATCACCTTGTCTAAAATAAAAAGGCCTTATGTCATCCAGGCCAGCGGTGTGGTCACTGTGCTCATGGGTAATAAGTACTGCATCAAGTTTCTCGACTTGGTTAAGTAGCATTTGTTGTCTAAAATCTGGACCACAATCTATAACATACACCTTATTTCCAATTTCCAGCAGTACAGAAACGCGCAATCTTTTATCCTTTAAATCCTGTCTCTTATACACATCTCCGAGCC
>CAJXUG010000245.1:0-2336 GCA_913060785.1 uncultured Flavobacteriaceae bacterium
ATCTACACTATCCTCTTCGTCGGCAGCGTCAGATGTGTATAAGAGACAGCTCCTTTGTTAATTATATTTACCGTTTTGATCATTACATCATTTAAGGGTTTATTGCTTTGTGGCTGTACATCAACCAGACCAATGGCGTCAACTATCTCAATACCTTCTACAACTTCACCAAAAACGGTGTGTTTACCGTTTAACCATGGTGTCTCTTTAAGTGTCACAAAGAATTGGCTACCGTTGGTAGCAGGGCCACTATTTGCCATAGATAAGATTCCTTTTCTGTCATGCACAAGTGCAGGTACAATTTCATCAGGGAATTTATATCCAGGATTTCCAGAGCCTGTTCCTGTTGGATCACCTCCTTGAATCATGAAATCTTTTATCACTCGATGAAATATAACACTGTCATAAAACTTTTTTCCTTTGTGTTTGTCATCAACCATTTGGTTTGTTCCTTGTGCTAGTGATACAAAGTTGGCAACTGTAAGGGGAGTAGCCTCGTTGTATAGTTTTGCAACAAAGGTTCCTTTGTTTGTAATGATTTCTGCATATACCCCGTTTGGAAGATCTGGGTATTTGTTCTGGCATGACCCAATTGTCAATGCTAATAATAGTACTAATGAGATTCTTTTCATGATAATTGAACTTAATTTATTGATTTTTATTTATTGATATTAATGTAATATCACTGGTAATAGGCTCGTTGGTTCCTAATTTTTTTTCAATGCCATAGTAACCGTAGGCCTTGTATGATGGAAATATAAAAGTGGCTTTTTCTCCAGGGCTTAATAATTTTACGCCGTCTCTAATTCCAGAAATTAAATCTTGGTTTGATTGATCTACTTTATAGTTCTGAATTCCGTTTTCTAAAGCTGAAACTATAACATTTCCAGCTAAATCTTTCACGTTGTAGGTAAAAGTAATAAGATCTCCAAGGGCGGGTTTTTGCGTTAATGTTGTACTATCTTTTTGAGTTACGGTATACCAAAAACCACTTTCTGTTGCGATGTACTCACGTAAGCTATCTTTTTTTATCATCGCCTGTATGATAGCCTTCTCCTGCTTGTATATAAGTTTGTTGCGCGCCACAGAGGCTTCAATAAAACTTCCAGAAGTAGTTTTAATAGGAGCTCTACTTTGAGGGCTTTGACAGCTAGTTGCCATAAAAATAAGCAGGAAATAAACAATAAGGGTACGCATCATACTATAATTGATCTTTGTATTTGGGCAATATACTAATAAATTGAGTTACCGTATCTTTTAGAGACAACAGGCTTCTTCCTCCTGCAGCATTGGTGTGTCCTCCGCCATTGTAGTGAGTCCTAGAAAATTCATTGACAGAAAAATCACCTTTACTTCTAAGTGAAATCTTTACAATATTTTCTTGCTTGTTTTCAATAAAAATAATAGCAAAAACAATACCCAATACAGATAAAGCATAGTTTACAAAGCCTTCTGTATCTCCCTTTTTAAAATTATTATCATCAAGCTCTTTCTGGGATATGGTAATATAGGCAGTATGATACTTTTCAAGTACTACTAGATTATCTAGGGCAACACCTAGCAGCTTTATTCTAGAACTTGAGTTGGTATCATATACGTTTTGATGAATTTCAGCATTTTTGGCTCCATGTTCCATCAAAGAAGCAATTACTCTATGAGTGACGGCTGTAGTAGATGGAAACCTAAATGAGCCAGTATCTGTCATTATACCTGTGTAGAGCAGGGTAGCAATTTGTGGAGTAATATGTTGTTGGCCTTCTAGGGCGGTAATAAAATGAAATACCATCTCACAGGTAGATCCCATGTTTGTATCAGAGTATGTTATAAGGGCGTAATTGTCAGGTTGTTGATGGTGATCTATCATCACAAAGGCAGCCTCGCTTTTCTCTAAGGTTACTTGCATCTCTCCCACACGGCTCAAAGAATTAAAATCTAGGGTAAAGATTACATCAGCATTTTCAATAGCCTCAAGCGCCTGTGTGTTTTGTTTTTCAAAATTAAAAATTGTGTCGGTACTTGGGAGCCATTTTAAAAAATCAGGGAAATCATTTGGCATTACAACTTGACTTTTTTGACCTACAGATTTCAAGTATAAATCCAATCCAAGGCAAGAGCCTATAGCGTCACCGTCTGGGTTTTTATGCCCAATAATCACACAATTTTTTGGTGTAGAAAGAAGTTCTTTTATTTGAGAAGTTAGAGCTGTGTTCATAGGCTGCGAAGATACAATTAATAACAATATCTACTTCAGAAATTTTAAGAGTTCATTCGTTTTTAGCACATAGATGGTGGCAGTTTTCATTTTACTTACTATATAAACTGTCTCTTATACACAT
>CAJXUG010000246.1:0-2305 GCA_913060785.1 uncultured Flavobacteriaceae bacterium
TGCCTGTCTCGTGGGCTCGGAGATGTGTATAAGAGACAGGGGTAGCTCTTTCTAAAAAATTACGGTAAGAGAATTATTTGGAATATCTATTGTATTCATTTCCTTTATGGTGTTTTTCTCTGAGAGAGCAACCAGCGCTCTAGTTACTGCACCATGGGCAAATACAAGCACATCTTTGTTTTCGTATTTCTTATTAAATAATTTAAGTCTTTGTTCGAAATTTAATAATGTTTCACCCAGGCTAACTTTTGTAGCATCTTTATACCAATTATCTCCAACCTCAGAAAGCATTTTAGTTTTCGATTCTCCTTCAAACTTCCCAAAATTTAATTCATTGATAAGAGGTTCAACCTCAACGTTAAGGTATCCGTAATGTGCTGCAGTTTCACGGGTTCTTTTTAATTGTGAAACAAGTATATGATCAAAATCTAATGCTTTAAATTCTTGTAGGTTTTGTTGTATCTTTTCTAGTGTTTTTTTATCTGGAGTGGTTATAGATATATCCTTTGAGCCTTGAAGTTTTTTTTCTAGGTTCCAAGGAGTTGGTAAATGTCGAATGATGTAGAAACTCACTTTTATTTTATATAAAAAGTTTCACTTCTTAAACCAACTCTTTGAGCCTCAAGAAGTAATAGGTCTAAAGGGTTTACATTTCCTAGGTTTACATTAACGCCAACTGCATTAATAAAGAACATTTGTGAAGCTGCTGTAGGTGCTTCGAAAATTATTTTTTTAGAATCTATGTTTTTAATAATGTCTGCGACAAGTCCAGTTCTTATTTCTCCGCTACCTCTGTAAATACCTGCTGTCCCAGAGTTTCTACCTTCTGTAATAACGTATTGACAACCTACGTCTAATAACTGCTGTATCTCACTTAGCCAGGTACTTGGAGCCATCACTGCTTCACTATCTTTACTACCAACCTCAGAGAGTACATTAAAATCTTTTTTGAAATCTTCTATTACACGGATTCTTTCCTCAATAGATAAATCAATAGTTCCACAAGAAACCTCTAGTAGGTTTACATTAAAGTCATTAAGTAAACGTTTATAATCATCAAGTCTATTTTGGTAATAGAATTTCTCAAACAGTGTTCCTCCAAAGTATACCTCAACATTGTGCTCTTGGTAGAGTGCTATTTTTTCTTTAAGTTTTGGTACCACAAGGGCAGTACCAACACCTAGTTTTGCAACATCCATATACTCAGAATGATCTTCTAGTACATTTCTTAATTCTCCAGTTGTAAGTTTTACATCATGTATAGAATTTATGCCATACGAGCGGTTTTTCTTTGTTCTTTCTGGAAGGTCTAGGTATGTATTCATAGCATATTTTGTTTAAAACAAATCTAATAATAATAAGTCATTTATCTTATTTCTTTACGAAGTTTAAAAGCAAATAAAATAAGGTTGCGTAAATACTTAAAAAAAGGTTTTGGGTCATTCCAACTAAATATGGCGAAAGTAACTTTCTTGGTACATAATAACTTCAAAGCTCTGGTAATACCTCCTAGCCATTTGTCTTTAAATAAGTTGTAAAAAACACCTTCTGTCCAAAGATAAAAATTTGGGACAGCAATGGTTGTGTCTTTTATGTGGTTGTTGGTTTCTGTATTGTATTTTTTCAGTGCTAGGTTTTTACCAACAATTGTAGAGACGTATCCCCAAGACCAATTTCGCGGATTAAATTCTATGAAATAGTAGGTGTTATCTGGCGAGAGTTTAAACTCTATTTGGAAAATACCTGTAAAGGTTGTTCCAGATAAAAATTTCTTTCCAATTTCAATAATCTCTGTGTCATTGATTGATTCGGCAACAGAGGCTACGCCATTGTTTTTTGGCCTTTGAGCAATTTTTCTGCCACAGAAGGACATTTCTAACATTCCGTTATTGCTGTAGCCGCCAAGGGTGATCAGGCTCCTATCATCACCAGGTATGTAGTTTGATATGATTGCTTTTATATTTAAAGCAATACACTGCATTGTGTATTTTTTTAATAAAACAATATCTGATGTTATCTTGGTTTTAAATGGATTCTCTTTACTTGAACTAACTGGCTTTATAATGTAGGTAATGTCTTCAAATGCTAACGCATCAAATTCTTTTTCATTTGAAACAAAATAAGATTTTGGGTAGCGTACATTTGTTTTTTCACAAAGAAGCATTTGTGCATTTTTCTCCAATAAATTTAAATCAAAATGAAATATCTTAAAGTTGGATAGTTTTTCTTTTAAAGAAAATACTTTTTTCAAGTGATTGTCTTTGCAGTAATATGGCTGTCTCTTATACACATCTCCGAGCCCACG
>CAJXUG010000247.1:0-2299 GCA_913060785.1 uncultured Flavobacteriaceae bacterium
TACGAGATTTCTGCCTGTCTCGTGGGCTCGGAGATGTGTATAAGAGACAGTCAAATACTTCAATGGTGACATCTTTTTGCACCAATTCTGTAAATTTACCGTTGTATCTAGTGGCTTTTACTAGATGATTGTCAATCCAGTGATAATTTCCGCCTCTGGGTTTCCCCATTAAAAGAGAGTGAAATTTAAAACCATGCTCATGCAACCATGCCGTTGTTACAGCTCTATGCTCCTCTGTTCTTGAAGTGAAAAAACAAATAATATGCCCTTGGTCATACCAACTATTTAATGTTTGTAAAGCATCTGGAAAAGGTTGGCAAGTTGCCATACGCTCAGGCTCCTCGTTTGGAACATCTTCTGTAACGGTACCGTCTATATCAATTAAATAATTCTTTACATGTGCTGGTAATATTGGACTTGCATTTTCACCTTGTGCATCTTTTATGGTGTGTAAAGGCTCATTGTTAATTGGCGTTCTATACACACTATCTTTAACTTGTCTTAATTCGTTGATGGTTCTGTCTTTAGATGTCATTTTTTTATTAATTATAAGTGTATTACTCTTTTGCCCAGTTTAAACGGTCCATTTGGTTAAAGGGCCATGGAGCACCGTTGTTTTCAATATTAGTCATTGTTCCATTGAGTTCAGTTGGAGCTGCAGATTGTTCCATTACTAGGTATTGACGCATATCCATAATAATAGACAAGGGGTCTATACTAACAGGACAGGCCTCTACACATGCATTACAGGTAGTGCATGCCCAGAGCTCCTCAGTGGAGATATAATCTTTTAAAAGTTCTTTGCCATCTGGCACAAAAACACCTGCGTTGGCATCTATGTTTTTACTCACCTCTTGGAGACGGTCTCTGGTATCCATCATGATTTTTCTGGGAGACAACTTTTTACCTGTTTGATTTGCAGGACACTCACTGGTACACCTTCCACATTCTGTACAGGTGTATGCATTTAAGAGTTGTACCTGCGAAAGATCCATTACATCACTGGCTCCAAATTTGGCAGGTGGCGGCGCATCTGGCGCAGGTGCTGCAAAGGGATCTACAGAAGGATCCATCATCATTTTAACCTCAGCGGTAACTGCTTGGTTGTTTTTAAATTGTCCTTTAGGGGTGATGGCTCCAAAATAAACGTTTGGGAAGGCCAGTAAAATATGTAAGTGCTTAGAAAAGTATAAATAGTTTAAGAAAATTAAAATTCCTGTAATGTGCAACCACCACGCAGTTCTTTCTATTATAATCAAACTACTTTGGCTCATAGCATCAAAAACACCTGCAAACAAAGAACTAACAGGGTAAGACCCTGCCTGAATATAATGAGCTGCTCCCATTTGCTGTAGGGCATAATCTGAGGAGTTCATGATCAAAAACAAACCCATCAATACCACTTCAAAATATAAAATAATGTTACCGTCTTGTTTGGGCCAACCTTTCATCTCTGGAGACAAAAAACGCTTTATTTTTAGTACGTTTCTACGCATCCAAAATAGTACAACACTCACCAAAACCAAAAGGGCTAATATTTCAAAAGTGCCAATTAAAAAGTCATAAAAACCACCTAAAAAGGCAAAAATCCTGTGGGTTCCTAAAAGACCATCTATAATAATCTCTAATACTTCTATATTGATAATGATAAAACCTAGGTAAACAATTGCATGCAAAGCGCCAGAGACAGGACGCTTCAAAAGTTTTGACTGCCCAAGTGCTATGCGGGCTACGTTGCCGTAACGTTCTTTTTTGTGATCATTAATGGCCACAGGGATTCCTAGTTTAATATTTCTTATAACAGTCCGTATATTTTTGGTAAAGTAACCAACTCCAGCTGCTAGTAGGAGAAAAAACAAAATATTAGGTATGTATTGCATAGTCTATTGCTCTGGATTGTCTGGTTTTGTGTACTCTTTGTTGTTTTTTCCAAAAACAGATATATGGATGTATCTCTTTGGATTTAGTTTTACATCTTCAAGCAATTCATCTAGTTGCTTGGAAGCCCCTTTTAAATTTTCATACAGCTGCTCATCTGTAAGTAATTTACCCATACTGCCCTGTCCATTTTCTAGGGCTGAAGCTATGGTATCAAAGCGGCTAACTAGGTTTTGAAATTCTGAAAATAGTTTTCCTGTTTCTAATTTTGAAAGAGAATCAGAAAGGCTATTAAAATTTGCAGACATTTCATCAAGATTCAATCTTCGCGGCGCTACTGGAGGGCAGTTTTTTTGGAACAAAAATCGATTTCGGTTGAATCTGTAATGTTTATTGAAAGATTAGAGATTGATGAGAGACT
>CAJXUG010000248.1:0-2280 GCA_913060785.1 uncultured Flavobacteriaceae bacterium
CTATCCTCTTCGTCGGCAGCGTCAGATGTGTATAAGAGACAGGGCTGATATTGTATTGCTTACAGACACAATAGATGTATAGTACTATAATTTGAAATTTCAAAAAGTGTACTTTTGTTTATAAGATTTATTAAACCCAAGTATAGATGAAACAACTTTATTTGATTTTACTTTGTTCGATTTTATTTTTTTCTTGTAATACTTCAAAAAAAGACGCCGTGGACATACATCAATACACCAACTTACTTGCCCAAGAAACAAGTCCTTATTTATTGCAGCACGCGCACAACCCTGTAGATTGGAGAGCTTGGAATGACCAAACATTGGAGGCTGCAAAAAAGGATAAAAAACTCATGATTGTTAGCATAGGATATGCCGCCTGTCATTGGTGCCATGTTATGGAGCGAGAGAGTTTTGAGGATAGTGCAGTTGCCGCTGTAATGAATAAAAACTATATCAACGTTAAGGTAGACAGAGAAGAGCGTCCAGATGTAGATCAAATCTATATTAATGCCGTTCAGCTATTAACCGGAAGTGCAGGGTGGCCACTTAATGTTGTAACACTCCCAGATGGAAGACCTGTTTGGGGAGGTACTTATTTTAAAAAAGAGGATTGGGTAAATGCCTTAGAACAAATGCAAAAAATATACACCCAAAACCCAGAAAGGTTATTTGAGGTTGCAAACAATCTTGAAGAAGGTATAAAAAGCATGGATCTTCTTCCTTTAAACGAGGAAAATGTAGATTTAAAAAACTACAATACAGATGAAATTTTAAGCCAATGGCAAGCATCTTTTGACAACACATTTGGAGGCCCAAACAGAGCTCCTAAATTTATGATGCCAAATACCATTTCTTATCTTTTGCGCAAGGCAAAACAAAGTCAAGATACAGCACTACTTGAGTACGTTACTACTACCCTAGATAAGATGGCCTATGGCGGAATATACGATCATATTGGAGGTGGCTTTTCAAGGTATAGTGTAGATAAAAAATGGCATGTTCCTCACTTTGAAAAAATGCTGTATGATAATGCCCAGATGGTAAGTTTGTATAGCAACGCTTATTTAGCCACTAAAGATAATTTATATAAAGAAGTGGTAACTCAAACTCTCGCATTTGTTGCTAGAGAATGCACAAATAGTGAAGGTGCCTTTTACTCTTCCTTTGACGCAGATAGCCTCACACAGGATGGAGTTCTTGAAGAGGGAGCTTATTATGTGTTTACCAAAGAGGAGCTAACAAAAGAACTTGAAGAAGATTTTGAATTATTCTCAACCTACTACAACATTAATTCTTTTGGACTATGGGAGAACAATTATTATGTATTAATCCGTTCTAAAAGTGACCCTGTGGTGTGCGCAGCGTTTGGTATTACCAATCAAGAATTACAGATTAAAAAAGAAATTTGGAGAAAAGCACTGCTTAAGTATAGAAACAAACGTGATAAGCCAAGACTGGATGATAAAATACTAACCTCCTGGAATGGGCTTATGCTAAAGGGATATATAGATGCTTATAAAGCATTTCAAGAGCCAGCATACTTGCAGGCTGCTTTAAAAAACGCACGTTTTATAAAGTCTAAACAATGGCAAACTTCTGGCGCTTTGTTTCATAGCCATAAGGACGGAAAAAGCACTATTAATGGATATCTAGAAGATTATGCCGCGGTAATTGATGCCTTTATTGGTTTGTATGAAATTACCTTGGATGATCAGTGGCTCTTCATTGCCAATGAACTAACAAGCTACACCTACGGACATTTCTTTGATTCAGAAAAACAGCTGTTTTACTTTACCAGTGACCAAGATCCATCTTTAATTACAAGAAGTTTTGAATACAGGGATAATGTAATTCCAGCATCCAACTCTATGATGGCAAAAAACTTGTATGTGTTGTCACACCATTTTGACAACCAAACATATGCCACTACTGCTTCTCAAATGCTTAAAAATGTTCTCCCAGAGATAGAAAAATACCCGTCAGGGTTTTCTAACTGGTTGGACTTATTGGCTAATTTTCAAAACAGTTTCTATGAAATTGTTGTTGTGGGAGAAGATGCGCAGCAAAAAGTGAAAGAAATTCATCAATACTATCTGCCAAACAAACTTGTTGCGGGCAGCACCAAAGCAGGCAATAGCCCACTTCTAGAGCGGCGCTTTATAGAAAACGAGACCTTTGTTTATGTTTGCGTTAATAACGCTTGTAAAATGCCGCAGACACAAGTAACTCTGTCTCTTATACACATCTCCGAGCCCACGAGACAGGCAGAAATCTCGT
>CAJXUG010000249.1:0-2277 GCA_913060785.1 uncultured Flavobacteriaceae bacterium
CACTATCCTCTTCGTCGGCAGCGTCAGATGTGTATAAGAGACAGCTCTTGTGATATCCTGTCAGACAATTCGTTTAATGTTACTTGAAGTTTATTAAACTCCCAGTCCACATCAACATCATCAGAAACCATAACAATATTATTTCTCCAATTTCCATAAGATGCCTGTTTCTCATAATTTATAATCTTATCTATCATGGCATTGGCAAGGGTTACATCGTCTGCTAAAATTCTACCAAAAGCAACGTCCACCTTCTCATTAGGCCCCATAAGGCCTTCGTCATTTCCGTTAGATGGATCTGCATCCATCATACCGAAAAAATCGTCGGACATATAACTTGTCCAGGTACTTGAACTAAACAAAGTATTAAATGTAGGAACTACCAAATTATTTTCAGGTAATCTGTTTTTATAATCAATAGAGGTATCACCCAAAATACCAACGTACTTAATCCTGTTCTCTGGAACAGAGGCATTTTCATAAATATACCGCACTAAATTTCTGATAGCCCCAATATCTTGCTTTCCACTGCTAAACTCTTGGTAGATTTTATCCAGTGTAACTACCTTAACATTAAGACCTCTTTGAGCTTTGTGATATTGAGCAAGTCTTTGAGCTGGCTGAAGCAAAAAGGGAGCTGTAATTATTAAATAATCTAAATCCTGGAAGTTTCCGTCCTCCCCTTGAAATATAGTTCCTTTTATATTTTGATTTGGCACACTAGAATCTGACACTGAAACAGGTGTGTAATAATCTGAGGCAGTTACAGCAACATATTCTCTTACATCTCCTAGTTCTGCTTTAAAAGAGAAGGTACTAGCGGCCTCATTATTAGCTTTTGCGGCAATGGCAGTTGTATTTGTAACATCCCACACTTGTGTTATTTGAGATGCGTTAGCGATGCTGTAAACACCTACTCCAAAGTTTGTTGCAGCTAAATTATATCTAAATGAAAACTGCTCACTACTACCTATTAATTGACGCTCTGCACTAACACCAATATAATCTAAATATCCAATGCTAGATGGATTACTACCGTTATTGTAAAGTAAATCAACGGTAACTGTCTCACCGCTGGCAGGTATACTAAAGGGAGGTGCATTTTGGCTTGATGGCCTATAAGATAGCAGGGTTGAACCAGAGGCCGTTCCAAAATTAATAGGATCTATGGCAGTACCATTTAAAGAAACCGCCATTGATGTGGGGCTTTCAGAGGCAGATGCAACATTAATATTGACCAACACATCAGAGCCTTGCACTATATTTGGAAACTCGAAGGCATAGCTCTGATCATCTTGGATATCAAACCTATTTCCAAACCACCTGCGACCCACCTTTGCAGGACTAAAATCATCCACTTCATGGAATTGATAATCATTAAAGGTGGTAATAGCATCACCCCCATCAGAGGGCTCGTTTAAAGTTGAAATCCTCAGACCTGGATCACCGCCGTGTGTAATGTAATAAAACGCCTGATCACTGTAGGGGTTAATGTGAGTGTCATTTTCTTTATCATATCCTATGGTGCCCACACCGTAAAATAAAATTTGATCTGCTCCATCAAAAGAGCCATCCTCTTGCCCTATAACTTGTATAGCATTTTGGGGCAAATCAAAAAGTGTGTTGTTTTTGGAGTTAAGTAGCGGAAGAGGCTTACCTCCATGACTATAAATTTTGATACTTCGAGGATCTAAAGTAGCGGTATTAATCCCTAAATTATCTAAAAACCCTTTTGTGATACGATGTACCCCCGTTTTTTCTACTTTAAATTTATACCAATCACCAGAAGAGAGAACAGAATTAGAAACTGATGCCTTAAAACCCTTGGAAACCGTTTTTGGGTAGTATTTATAAGAAATAGAAAAAGAACGCACCTTTTTTAGTTGACCATTTATATTTAGAAAAGGTGAAATTGAAAATATAGTATAGATTTGATCTCTCCCTTTTTTACTAGTTATACTTGTTTTTAAGGTAGTTGGTATATCTGAAACAGTAACCTGTTCAAGCTCCTTAGAGGATATTGTGCCATACTCAATATTGGTAACTTTTAAAGTGGCGGGGTTTGCAAAATCAGTATCTTTCCACTGCTGAGAAAAACCTATAGCGTCTTTTGTAAGGGTAAGTTTTAATCTTTCAATAGCCAATTGCTTTGAGGATCTTTTCACACCTGATGAAGGCACCAAAGAGGAAGAAGGTGCAACAGAGGGAGACCTGGAAAATTGATTTTCCCAAGAAATACTAAAGTCTGTCTCTTATACACATCTGACGCTGCCGACG
>CAJXUG010000250.1:0-2244 GCA_913060785.1 uncultured Flavobacteriaceae bacterium
TACACTATCCTCTTCGTCGGCAGCGTCAGATGTGTATAAGAGACAGTTTCAACACAACAAGATGTGCGCTACAGTGTGTATTCTACCCTTGGGCAATTAATGCTTTCTGGAGAGCTTAAAGGAAACTTAAAACAAATTAATCTTTCCTCATTGCAGGGAAAAATCTTCTATGTGCGTGTTAACAATGAAACTTTTAAAATATTAAAAACACAATAAAATATCGCTCTTAAATCTCCTTTGTACTATTGATGGATTTCCCTGACTTTTCAATAGATACAATTAATTTGTATTGTCTTGCAGCTAAAGAGTTTATCTCAACAATACTATTTCAAGAAATAACACGAAAAATCTATCTTTTACTATTTGTTATTCAAATAAATAACAGTATTTTTGCCGTCCCTTAATACGGGACAGAAATAATTTATTAATAATTAGACAAAGAACTATAATGGATACATTAAGTTACAAAACAGTATCTGCTAATAAAGCCACTGTAACAAAAGAGTGGTTAATAGTAGATGCGGACGGGCACACACTAGGTCGTCTTGCGAGTGAAGTTGCAAAATTACTTCGCGGTAAACACAAGCCAAGCTTTACACCTCATGTAGATTGTGGAGACAATGTGATTATCATAAACGCAAGCAACGTCCAATTAACAGGAAACAAGTGGGCAGAAAAGTCTTACATACGTCACACGGGTTACCCAGGTGGACAAAAAAGCCTTACTGCCACAGAATTAAAAGACAAGAATCCAGCACGCGTTGTTGAGAAGGCGGTTAAAGGAATGCTACCTAAAAACAAATTAGGATCAGTACTTTTTAGAAACTTGAAAGTGTATGCAGATGCAAACCACGGTCAAGAAGCGCAAAAACCAAGAGCTATTAAAATTAATACCGCAACTAAGTAATGGAAACTATACACAAAATTGGAAGAAGAAAAACCGCTGTTGCGCGTGTTTACTTATCTCAAGGAAAAGGAAACATCACAATCAACAAGCGTGAGTTTGATAACTATTTTACAACCCCAACATTACGATACAAAGTAATGCAGCCACTTATGATGACAGACAACGAGAAAACGTTTGACATCAAAGTAAATGTTTTTGGTGGTGGCATCACTGGACAAGCAGAAGCAATTCGCTTGGCTATATCTCGTGCAATGTGCACACTAAATGATGAGAACAGAGGAATCTTGAAACCAGAAGGTCTTTTAACTAGAGATCCAAGAATGGTAGAGAGAAAGAAATTCGGACAGAAAAAAGCCCGTAAAAAATTCCAATTCTCGAAACGTTAATTTTTACACCCAATTTATTGGGTATTTGGGGGAAGAATTTTTCTTACTCCATACAAGTTCATAGAAATACAATTATATTAATAAGCTGTTAGTCCCGCTCTGCCGGGTGGGACAATTAGTTTAGCATCTAAATTACTTCTTACCCAAAGCTCTAGTAGCAAAAAGGTAAACTAAGTAATTGACATCTAAACACACAGAACGTAAACTAAAAACAAAATGGCAAAAGACAACAACACAGAAGTTAAAGAACTTCTAAATGCAGGTGTACACTTTGGACACCTAACAAGAAAATGGAATCCAAACATGGCTCCTTACATCTACATGGAGCGTAATGGGATTCACATCATCAACCTATACAAAACTGCTGCAAAAATTCAGGAAGCTGGAGAAGCTTTAAAGAAAATAGCAGCCTCTGGTAGAAAAATACTTTTTGTAGCTACCAAAAAACAAGCAAAAGATATCGTTGCTGAAAAAGCAAAATCTGTAAACATGCCTTACATCACAGAAAGATGGCCTGGAGGAATGTTAACAAACTTTGTAACTATCAGAAAAGCTGTTAAAAAAATGGCAACTATTGATAGAATGAAGCAAGACGGAACCTTCATGACACTTTCCAAAAAAGAGCGTCTACAAGTAGACCGTTTACGTGCTAAACTAGAAAAAAACTTAGGTTCGATTGGAGAAATGAGTCGTTTGCCTGCAGCTTTATTTGTTGTTGATACAACACGTGAGCACATTGCAGTAGCAGAGGCTATAAAATTAAATATTCCAATTTTTGCCATGGTTGACACAAACTGTGACCCAAGAGTGATCGATTACATTATCCCTTCAAATGATGATGCATCTAAGTCTATAGACAAGATCATGACCGCTGTTGCAGATGCTGTAAAGGAAGGCCTATCAGCTGTCTCTTATACACATCTCCGAGCCCACGAGACAGGCAGAAATCTC
>CAJXUG010000251.1:0-2158 GCA_913060785.1 uncultured Flavobacteriaceae bacterium
CGAGATTTCTGCCTGTCTCGTGGGCTCGGAGATGTGTATAAGAGACAGGCCCCTGGCAATTCATACATACCATTTTTACTTTGCTCTAAGAAGGGGAAAACATTGTAAGGACTCTCTGAGTATTCTTCAAGATAGTCTATGGTAAGCCCTGCTTTAGAGAGGGAACTAATCACGCTACCCAAGCTATGATTCCAGCCATACTCTTTACTTTCTAGCGCAGCATTTGGCGCAGCATAACTACCTTTATACTCCTCATAGATAGCCTGTTTTTGATCATAACCATACCGCATCACCGGCGGAGAGACGGTATAATCAAACATCCAAGCAATGGGATGAAAATCAACAATATAAAACATGCCTCCGGGTTTTAATCTCTGAGCAATGATCTGCGCCCAAGGCTGCAAATCTGGCAACCAACCTATGGTGCCATAGCTTGTAAAAACAATATCAAATGTTTTTGTAAGGTAGGTTGAGGTGTCTAAAACATTACAGCAAACAAAACTAGCATCTAGGGCTAGCTCTTTATTTAAATTTTGGGCAAAAGCTATAGCTTTTTCACTAAAATCTACTCCTGTACACCGAGCCCCTAGCCTACTGAAACTTAGAGTATCTTGACCAAAGTGGCATTGCAAGTGAAGCAGTGTTTTTCCTGAGACATCTCCTAGGGCCTCAAGTTCAAACCTCTTTAGAGAAGAACCCCCTTTTTTAAATGCATCTAGATTATAAAAATCACTCTGGGCATGAATAGCAACACGATCATTCCAGGTTTTCTTATTTATGTTAAATGCGTTATCTAAATCCATAATTTAATATCCATAAAGAGATTCAATTAATGAAGGTCTTGGCGACTATCCTTTATGGGCTCCGTCGCAAAATGGCATGTTCGCGCTTTTTTCACACCTACAATACGATGCTCTTGATGGTTTTACTTCTTGACTTCCGTCTGGATGTGTGATAGTGTGTTCTCCAACCACAACAAGAGGGCCATTGTCTATTAAATTTACCTTAGTCATACCTATTTTTGTTTTTTTAATTGGAGTAAATATAGGGTTTTTCTGAAATTTCAAAGCCATTAATTGTATCCTCCACTCATAAAAATAAGTTAACATACGAGCAATTTAAAACACAAGAGGTTTATTTTCTCTTAAATTTTCCTCCAACGCGGCAGTAATGAAATACTTTCTATATTTTTACTAAAATCAAACAACCTAGCATTAGGTGTTATTATACAATTATAAATGCCTGGTATTTTAAGCAAACAGGTACTATAATCTACTAGCTATTATGATATTTAAAAATTCAAGAGCTTTTGCCCAACAGTGTGATAAAAAAGACCCACTTTCAAGTTTCAGAAAAGAGTTTTTACTCCCCACTGATACCCAAGGAAATGAATTGATTTATCTCTGCGGAAACTCTTTAGGGTTACAGCCCCTTAAAACAAAAGACTACATACAACAAGAGCTTAACGACTGGGGCAAACATGGCGTTGAAGGACATACAATTGCTAAAAACCCTTGGCTTCCCTATCATGAGTTTTTGACTCAAAATATGGCAGCTATTGTAGGGGCCAAACCAAGTGAGGTGGTGGTCATGAATACCTTGACTACCAATCTGCATTTAATGATGGTAAGCTTCTACCAACCTACCGCAAAAAAATATAAAATTGTAGTAGAGAGTGATGCCTTTCCTAGTGATAAATACGCCATGGAAAGCCAATTAAAATTTCATGGATTTGATCCCTCTCAAGGACTTATTTTATGGAAACCCCGGGAGGGTGAAGATTTGTGCCGCTATGAAGACCTTGAACAAATTTTAGAAACTCAAGCAGACGAGATAGCCCTACTGATGATAGGAAGCACCAATTATTACTCTGGACAACACTTCCCTTTAAAGAAAATTACTGCCTTAGGGCATAAGCACAATTGCCTTGTAGGCTTTGACCTTGCCCATGGCGCAGGAAACATTCAACCCAATTTGCATGATTCAGGGGCAGATTTTGCTGTTTGGTGTACTTACAAATACCTAAACAGTGGCCCAGGATCTTTGGGAGGCTGTTTTGTTCATGAGCGTCACCAAAACAACAAACAGCTCAATCGCTTTGCTGGTTGGTGGGGGCATAATAAAGAAACACGCTTTAATCTGTCTCTTATACACATCT
>CAJXUG010000252.1:0-2155 GCA_913060785.1 uncultured Flavobacteriaceae bacterium
GCAACTGCGTTTAAAAGAATTGCTAATGCCCTTATGGAACTTGTCAAGACTATACAAGTTTTCGTGAAAAATAAGGTTTGCATAAAAGTAGAATCACAATTTGAAACATCACTTTTAAAAACATGCGGTACATTGCTTCCAATAATTAAAATATCACCAGATTTATATTCATTAATAGAATCACCAACAACCAAACTTCCTTCGCCTTTTACAATTGCACACAACTGAATCTCTTCATGTTGATGCAATTTATCGTACAAGATCTCTCCTTTATCTTCTTGATAAATTAAAGAAACATCTTTCGATTTAGGAATTATAAATGGTAAAACTTTCATTTTTTAAATGATTCAATTTCATGATAAAAAATCAAATATATGCTAATATTCACTTTATTTATTGATATTTATTAGATTTAAGGTTAAAAAAGTATTAATTATCGATAATATAAGAAAATCAAAAAACAGTAATCCAGCGTAAATTTGTAAAAAAAACAATAATAATGAGTATACAATGGAATGGTGTTATGCCAGCCGTGTTTACATGGTTGAAAGAGTCAAAATCAGGCGCTCATGAAATTGACCTTGATGCAACACAAAAACAGGCTGCAGGTATTTTAAAAGCTCAAGGAAAGGGTGGAAGCAGAATGAGCGGACTTGTCGGTTCTGGAACCCTGGGTGAGAATAGCTACCTGAGCACCAAGCAGCGTCTTTCCTTACTTAAATCCCTTTCTGAGGTTGCTAAAGAATACAATGTCCCTTTGATTAGCGGAGCAGCAGCAGAAACTAAGGAAGAACTTGCCAAAATCGTTGAAGGACTTGCAACAGTTGGAGTTGATACAGTCATGGTCATGCCACCAAAAACTAAGGCGGTTCCTTCTGAAAAAGAAATGTATGAGTACTATGCACTTTCTGAAGCAACTGCAAAAGATGTAGGCGTAACAATTATGCCTTATAACAATCCTGATGCAGCCGGTTATCATGCGCTCTCAACAGACCTTCTTAAAAGACTTTCTGTTCTTCCTAAGGTAACTGCTCTTAAAATATCGACTATAGATGTTTCAATTATTGAAACCTTGATGTTAGAGAACAAAGATTTAAAAGTTTTGGCTGGAGTAGACACAGTCACTGTATATGCAGGACTCGCTGGAGCAAGTGGAGGGATTACAGGTGTTGGTACTATCTTCCCAAAAGCAAGTGTTACTATGCAGGAGTATGTTTTAAATGGAGAATGGGCTGAGGCAAACAAAATTTCTCAGGCTTTAAATTCATTATCGTATCTGGATGCTCAGCCGTTGCTTATGGAATATCTTAAGCTTGCTATGGGAATTCATCATAATGATGTTGCTGGAGGGCTTCGTACCTTTGGTAAGAAATTAAATCAACAGCAAATTGATGATGTCCGTGCAAGATATATTCTGGCAAAAGAAAGACTTGAAGTTCTGGACTTAATAGGTTAAGCTTTTCAAATATTCAAAAAAAGTAGCTTACAAAACAGTAAATTTGAAAAAAACATTTAAAAAATAAGTAAGGATGATCACAGGAAAAAACTACATAGGCAACCAATTATCTGCCAACGGAAATAAAACATACAACACGTTCAATCCAGAAACTAACTCAGAAAACGCTGCTGTTTTTTCAGAAGCAACCTCAGAAGAGATAAATGCTGCAACTCAATTAGCAACCGAAGCTTTTAAAACGTATAAATTAGTTTCTGGAGAAAAAAAAGGAGCTTTTTTAAAAGCAATTGCTGAAGAAATAGAAAACTTAGGCGATGATTTGATTAACGTTTATACTTCAGAATCTGGTTTACCTCAAGGAAGAGCAATGGGAGAAAGAGGAAGAACACTTGGGCAATTAAGAGCATTTGCGGCACATATAGAAAATGGTTCTTGGGTTGATGCAACAATAGATACTGCTCAACCAGAAAGACAACCAATAGCAAAAGTAGATTTGCGAAAAATGAATGTGCCTTTAGGTCCAATTGTAGTTTTTGGCGCATCTAATTTTCCTCTAGCTTTTTCAACTGCTGGTGGTGATACAGCTGCAGCTTTAGCTTCAGGTTGTACAGTAATTGTAAAATCGCATCCAATGCATGCTGGAACTGGAGCTGTCTCTTATACACATCTGACGCTGCCGACGAAGAGGATAGTGTAGAT
>CAJXUG010000253.1:0-2149 GCA_913060785.1 uncultured Flavobacteriaceae bacterium
GTCTTGAGATGAGTTTTTCGCAAATTTGATTTGCCACGTCTGCGATATCAAAAGTGTTTGTTTCACTACCAATTTTAGCATAAAACACAATGTGTAATAATAAATCTCCTAATTCACCTTTTACTTCCTCCAGATCATTGTCTAAAATAGCATCTCCAAGTTCATAGGTTTCTTCAATGGTGAGATGACGCAAACTCTCCATGGTCTGCTTTTTATCCCAAGGACACTGCTCTCGTAACTGCTCCATGATGGTCAGTAATCTATCAAAAGCTTGCAGTTGTTGTTGTCTAGTATTCATAGCAAAAGAAATTGAAAAATAAAATGTTAGGGAAATTAGAAATACGTTATAAAAATACTATTATAAAATGAGCTGGCTATTGGTTAAAGAATAAATAGCCCTTAAAAAAACCAAAGCTTGATGGCCATAATACTCACCATAACTATTAAAAATATGCGTATAAACCCATCCCCTTTTTTAACTGAAAGCCTACTAGATACCCAAGCACCTGCAGCATTCCCGATTGCTAAAATAAGCCCTATTTTAAAGTCAACTTTATCATTAAAAATAAATACGGCCAATGCACCAAGGGTGTAAATAAATACTACAAATACTTTGGTAGCATTTACCCTAACCAAACTCATATAATGGGTATAATGCAGATACAAGATGATTAAAAAACCTATTCCAGCATTAATAAACCCTCCGTAAATACCTAAAAAGAAAAACACAATAATACCAAGCCAAAGATATTTGCCAGTAAGGCGTTCTTGTAAATTAGTTAAATTGGTTTTTGGCTTAAAAATTATAATCAAAATAACCGCGGCCATAATAGTGGCCAGCACCTTATTGAAAATAGCCTCATCGATATCTACAGCAATTTTAGCACCCAACAGGCTTCCAAAAAAAGCCGCGATACCAAGGTAAATATTAAATGGAAAAGTGCTTACACCTTTGCTTTTAAAACCAGCTGTGGCAAGGGCGGTTTGTATGATAATAGCAACCCTATTGGTACCATTGGCTAGTGTTGGGGGCAAGCCCATAAATATAAGTACAGGCAATGCCAGTAAAGAGCCACCACCTGCAACAGTATTAATAAAACCTACAATAAAACCCACAACAATTAGAATAGGATAATAGTACCAATGTTCCATAATACAAAGGTAGTGAGGTTTTTAAAAAATGTGCAGTACAATTTTTTGAAATTTTAAATCTAAAGATTGCCTACTATTAAAAAGCTTGTTATATTTGCAGCCGCATTGGGGTGTATAGCCTCAATAGACACTTTGGAGAGTTGGCAGAGTGGTCGAATGCGGCAGTCTTGAAAACTGTTGAGGGTCACACCTCCAGGGGTTCGAATCCCTTACTCTCCGCAAAAAGCCCCGTTATCGTAATGATGACGGGGCTTTGTTTTTGTAGTTGACAGGATAGTTGATAGTTCTGTTAATTTTAATGGTATATTTATTCAATTACCTGCTTAACACTACCACATTTCAACATAGCATCACCAAAGTAAGGATTCAATACTTTTTCTTCTCTACTTAACCAATATGCTCCATTATCATTATCTGCCATAGGGCAAAATTGACTATACACCTTTTCGTTTATTCCAAAAGTTTCAATAGCACTTATTAAATGCATTGACAAACGCTTAAAATGGCTTCTTTGTGCTTTTATGTTTGTTTCTTCTGAAATTGAACTAACGGAAGATTCAATTTCCTTATGTAAAACCATCCAATCCGCATGGGCTTTTTCATCTTTTAGTAGTTTCATATCTACTTTAGTTAAACTGCTTAATGTTTTTTTTGCTTCTTTAGTTACACCATTTGAATCATCTTTAACTAAAGCATCTTTTAGTTTAATATAGTTATTGAAAACCATTTTTAACTGTTCTTGAAATTTGACTGATACTTTAAGTCGCTCATTTTTTGTGATACTTGACATTTCCATCCCAAGATGCCCTTCGTGTCCTGTCATCGTTTTCCCGCCTTCTTTATTCATCATAGACTTTTTGCCTTGTAATTGTGCAGAAGCATCAACTGTGAACGTACCATTAGTTACAATTTCATCTCCCCTTTGAAGTCCATCAATTACTTCGTATTGCTGTCTCTTATACACATCTCCGAGCCCACGAGACAGGCAGAAATCTCG
>CAJXUG010000254.1:0-2133 GCA_913060785.1 uncultured Flavobacteriaceae bacterium
CCACGCAAGTAACAAGATATTTAAAAAGGGGAGATCTCAGAAGCTTCAATTTAAGAAGTAGTTTCTAATTCTGAATTTTTATTCTGTAAGATTTAATACCTTTACATTGTAAACAATAGTGTTTCATTTATTCGAGAGTTTCTTGGTTTTAATGATTTGTTTATTCAAATACCGTGAAGATGTAACTGAACAATGAGGTTGATGATCCTATAGGTCTAACGGAAGGCAATAAACAATAAACCAAAAACTCCACTATATATAATTATTATGGGCTGTACTAGCTGTGCCTCTGGCGCCGATGGACAACCAAAAGGCTGCAAGAACAATGGTACTTGCGGAACCGATGGCTGTAACAAATTAACGGTGTTTGATTGGCTTTCAAATATGTCGCTTCCTGCAAACATGACTCCCTATACTGGAGTGGAAGTACGTTTTAAAAACGGACGTAAACATTTTTATCAAAACAACGAAAATCTTTCTCTGAGCATTGGCGATATTGTTGCCACACAAGCAGAGTCTGGCCATGACATTGGTATTGTGACCCTCACAGGTGAGTTGGTGCGCGTACAAATGAAAAAGAAAAAAGAAAATCCCGACGCCACCAAACTACCAACTCTTTACAGAAAAGCCACCCAAAAAGACATAGACATATGGCAAAAGGTAAGAGACCGTGAAGCAGATATTCAAAAACGCTCTCGTGTTATTGCCATTAGGCTAGGACTTCGCATGAAAATTAGTGATGTAGAGTTTCAAGGAGATGCATCCAAAGTTATCTTTTATTACACCGCAGAAGAGCGCGTAGATTTTAGAGACTTAATTAAAGAATTTGCGCGCACGTTTAATTCTCGTATTGAAATGAAACAAGTTGGCTTTAGACAAGAAGCAGCTCGTCTGGGAGGTATCGGCTCTTGCGGTAGAGAGCTGTGCTGTTCTACCTGGCTAACAGATTTTAGGTCTGTAAACACCTCTGCGGCAAGATATCAGCAACTTTCTTTAAATCCTCAAAAACTTGCAGGGCAATGCGGTAAATTAAAGTGTTGTTTAAACTTTGAGCTGGACACCTACATAGACACACTAGCAACCTTCCCTAAAAGTGACGTAAAACTCAAAACAGAGAAAGGAAATGCTATTTGCCAAAAAACAGATATTTTTAAGGGCTTGTTGTGGTTTGCTTATGAAAAAGAAGCCATGAACTGGCATGAATTAACCCTAGAACGCGTTAACGAAATTATTGCCGTTAACAAAAAAGGGAACACCGTTGCCAATCTTGAAGATTATAAAATAGAAACCAAGATTAATGACACCGAGCTTTTCAGTAATGTGGTGGGTCAAGATAGTCTTACCCGTTTTGATACCCCAAAATCATCACAGCGCAGAAAGAAGAAGAAACGCAATTCTAGAAAGCCAGTAGCAGCTGGATCTACAAAGCCAAATCACCCCAATGCTAGAGATAAAAAACAAACAGGCGCTACTGCTGGTGCAGGAAACAAACCAAATCCAAGAAATAAAAATAGAAACAACCGTAATAAACCCAACAACCCAAAAAAGTAATGTATAACTGTTTTTTTGCAAGCCTTTTATCTCTGCTTTTAATAGCCTGTGGCCATAGCGGTATTACCGCAGACACTGTGGCAATTAACTCAGAGGGTTGGCAGGTAAAAGATCCTGCTATTTTTGAGCTACCAAGGCTAGATAGTTTAGCTACATATAATGCATTTATTACCGTAAGAAATAACAATAAGTATCCTTTTAGCAATCTGTTTTTGATTGTTTCATTACAACACCCTTATGGCAAAACAGTGGTAGATACACTGGAGTATAAAATGGCAAGACCAGATGGATCTTGGCTAGGAACGGGTATTGGAAGCGTAAAGGAAAATAAATTGTTTTTTAAAGAAAACCTTGCCTTTAATGAAGCAGGAAATTACACGCTGCATATTTCCCATGCAGTTCGCAATAATGGGGAGTCGCAAGGCGTTAGAAAACTTGAGGGTATAACAGATATAGGCTATAGCCTTGAAACAGTAAAGTAGTTAGAATACAACCAAGCAAATTTAAGAAAACTAAAAAACACTGTTTTAAGTTAATAATCTGTCTCTTATACACATCTGACGCTGCCGACGAAGAGGATAG
>CAJXUG010000255.1:0-2113 GCA_913060785.1 uncultured Flavobacteriaceae bacterium
GAGATTTCTGCCTGTCTCGTGGGCTCGGAGATGTGTATAAGAGACAGAAGTAGAACAATACAATAACCCCAAATTTATTGAGAGTGACCCTATCCAAATACCCCATCGTTACCAATTAAAGGAAGATATTGAAATTGCTTCATTTCTAACAGCAACTATTGCATGGGGAAATCGCAAAATGATAATTAAAAATGCTGATAGGATGATGCATCTGTTTGGTAATTCACCATATGATTTTGTTATGAATCATAAAGATTCTGATTTAGATTCATTTGATGGATTTGTTCACCGTACTTTTAATTCTGATGACTTTAAATACTTTACAAAAGCTCTAAAAAACATCTACGGTAACTATGGAGGAATGGAAACCATCTTTCAGAGCAATGTTACACAGGTAAGCATTCAGCCAGCTATACATGAGTTTAAAAAGATATTCTTTTCATTAGACCACCAAATTAGAACAGAAAAACATATTGGGGACCCTAACAAAGGGTCGGCATGTAAAAGACTAAATATGATGTTAAGATGGTTAATACGAGATGATAATGCTGGTGTAGATTTTGGTATTTGGAACACCATCTCTCCTGGGGTTTTGTCTTGCCCTTTAGATGTACACAGTGCTGGTATTGCTAGGAAACTAGGGATTTTAACCCGCAAACAAAATGACGGTAAAGCCTTAGGTGAGTTAGACAAGGCACTTCGTGAAATGGACCCTTTAGATCCCGTAAAGTATGATTTTGCCCTTTTTGGTTTGGGCGCCTTTGAAAAATTTTAAAAGTATAATTTGCTTTAATGTTATTATTTGATCTTAATTAACTTCGGTTTTTTATCTTTGCTGAAATAGTATATACCTAAATGCAGTTTAAATACCCGGAACTTCTCTACGCACTTTTTCTACTACTGATTCCTATTTTAATTCATTTATTTCAACTCAGACGCTTTCAAAAAGTATCTTTTACCAATGTTACCTTTTTAAAGAAAGTGAGCATGCAAACACGCAAAAGCTCTCAAATAAAGAAATGGCTTATCCTGCTGCTTCGTTTGCTTGCCATTGCCGCAATTGTAATTGCATTTGCAGAACCTTTTAAGGCTTCTAAGACGGCCTTAAACAGCACTAAAGAGACAACTATTTACATAGATAATTCCTTTAGCATGCAAGCCAATGGCGTCGAAGGACCTCTATTAAATAATGCACTGCAAGAGCTACTAACACAAATACAGCCTAAGGCTACTATTAACTGGTTTACCAATACCTCTTCAAAAAAAGGTGCTAGTGCCCAACAACTAAAAGAAGACTTTTTAAATCTAGGATATACTCAAAAACAGCTAAGCCCCAAACAAGTACTATTAAAAGCCGATGCCCTTTTCAGTAAAGACGAAACCTCAGATAAAAGATTAATTTATATTTCAGATTTTCAAAAAAATGAAGCATTTCCAGAAGTAAGTGATCGCTTTAAGGTAGATGCGGTGCAGTTAAAACCCTTACTACAACAAAACATCGCTATAGACTCTGCTTATATAGAATCTAACAACACAGGGCTCACAAAGTTAAAAGTAGCCTTGTCAGCAAAAGAAGTTTCAAAAACCGCAGTGTCTGTGTCTTTGTATAATGACAAAACGCTAACATCAAAGATTGCTGTAGATTTTAGTGAAAACAGCAAACAAGAAATCACTTTTGATATAGATAGCACAACAGGATTTAAAGGCAGTATTACCCTTACAGACAATGGCCTTAGCTATGACAACAGTCTTTATTTTAGCATTAATACCCCTGCAAAATTAAAAGTACTTAGCATAAACGCCAGTAATGCAGATTTCTTAAAACGCTTGTACGCTACCCAAGAATTTGAGTACACACCTCAAGATGCTAAAAATCTTAACTACAGCCTACTTTCACAACAAAATTGCATCATACTAAATGAATTAAAAAGTATTGACGCCTCACTAAGTAATGCCCTTACAGAATTCTCTCAAAATGGTGGGAGTGTATTAATTATACCTGCCCTTGACATAGATATTACAAGCTATAATAGCTTGTTGAGAGATTTAAATTTAGGATCCCTAGAAACTGTCTCTTATACACATCTCCGAGCCCACGAGACAGGCAGAAATC
>CAJXUG010000256.1:0-2097 GCA_913060785.1 uncultured Flavobacteriaceae bacterium
CAAATCTTCACCAAAATATTGTGTCTTAACACCTTAAGGTTCCTTTAATAAAATCATCCTAATTAAGAACACCCATTTAAGAGATGGTATTGTTTAATATAGATAGACCAGCATATGTTTTACCGACAGCGATATTTTTAGTTTTAAGTTGCTGGTTCAGCTTTGTAAGCTGTCTTTTTTTTAAGTGCTAGTTTAGGGCTTCGATTTTCATAATACAAACCCCAGTGTTTCTCAGGCTCATCTGGATCATCAGATCCCTTCCAGGGCTCATCAAAAGCTTCAAAAATAAACGTAAGAATACAATCCTCTTCGCACCAACGACTAAGCTGTTGGTAGTAAATTTTCTGAAAAACAGGATTGGCATGCGCTCTTGGAATGCCTTTGCCGTTTGAGGTTGAGGCCCAGCCTGCTTCTGTGATGACCACTAATTTATTAGGATACCTCTTGGCAACAGCCTGGTAATTTTGCTTTGTAAATGAGATGGCCTCATCAATGGTTTTATATTCCCAAAGCGGATAGGTATGAATAGAGATAAAGTCAACGACATCCACTAAAGGGGCTAATTTATCTAGCCAAGGCACATAATTTTCGCAAAATGTAACAGGCTGTTTAGTCGCAGCCTTAAGTTGTTTCACATACTCAATTACACGCGCAACGGGTACCATATGATCTGTCCATTCAACACAAGCCTCATTACCTACCGAAAGGCTAAATATGATGGAAGCGTAGGTATTGGCAAGTTCAATTAGCTTATTAATTTCGTTTTGGTTATGTAATCTATTATTTTGAAGAGTCTGATCAGTATACACGCCTCCACCCCAAGGACAGTTATGGTTGTTTTCTTCAGCGGTGATATAAGCTCCAAGCATTACTTTAAGGTCTAATTTTTCATTTTCAATGACCTCTAAAACTGTTTTGGAATGAGCATCGCAACTATAAAGGCGAATATAGCTCCAATGCTTCTTAACTATGAGTAGGTCTTCTTTCACCTCATTGTAAGAAGGAAAGGATACACCAGGCACCTGGCCATCTCTATAGCCTGAATAACACACTGCTGAGGCTGCATCAATAGAAAAAATATCTGTATACTTCATAGGTGCTAATTTAAAATTTTAATTTTTCATTTTTATCCCAAAGACCCCAAAACGCACCCACATCTCCCTCGATGCCAACTTTCCATGATTCATCAAAAGAAGAGAAATAAAACATGTCTATTTGATCTTGATCAGACCAGAGTTGGGCATTGATAAAGTACTTTAGGGCATTCTCATAAGAAGGGTGAGACACCCCTAAATCACTCCCTTGACTAGGCCATCCAGTTTCAGTAATAATCACTTTTTTTCCATTCCCAGCGCGCAGTGCTTCTTGGTACATCTGCTTCATATAAAGCAAAGAATAGTCTAGATGACAGGCCTCCCAGTATGGGTAACAATTAGCTAAAATAACATCACAGGCTTCTGTAATTTTTGGTCGATCAGTAAATTCATAATAGGCATCTACATAGCCAACTTCAACATTGGGTACGGCTTTTTTAAACTCTTGGATATGAGCTATAAGCTCAGTCTCTGAAAGGTCTCCCCTATACATCACTTCATTACCAACAGCAGCTATATCTACAAACCCATCTTTACTGAGCTGGATAAGGGCTTTGATTTCCTTTTCGTTTATGATTTTATCATCACCTAGCCAAGCACCAACCAATGTTTTTAGTCCATACTCTTTGGCCAGTTTAGGAATCATATCATTCCCCTCAGTGCATGAAAAACTTCGTATCCATTTGGTGTAAGGGGCTATAATCTCAAGCCGTCTTCTAATTTGAGTCTCCGTTATCAAATCGCCAGGCTTTTGCCCTTCCCCATAAGGACTAAAACACAAACCATGCATGCCGTTTTCAAGAACCGTGCTGGAAAGATTTTGAAGTTGCTCAGCGTTATACTCTGAATAATTTACACCTATTAAAGAGTGCTTTTTTTCTTTTCTGAATGACATTAATTACTTTTTAATATAGTTGTTTCTTTTTTTGTTTCACTCCTCCTTTTGGCCAAAATGGCCGAAATTTCTTTAGATTTTTCCTCAGTCTGTCTCTTATACACATCT
>CAJXUG010000257.1:0-2076 GCA_913060785.1 uncultured Flavobacteriaceae bacterium
AGATTTCTGCCTGTCTCGTGGGCTCGGAGATGTGTATAAGAGACAGATATAAGACCAAATACTACAGATTTAGCTTTTCACTTTTATTATTTATCACAAGCAAATATTAATGTTACTCAACATACATTTCCATCAGTATTAGCGTGGGCAGAAATCGGAAAAAGATTTGAGAGAAATCCGAAGAACATTCAGAAGACATACAATTTATTAGTATCAAATTCTAAAAATAGGTTGAAAAAAAGAAGAAATGACAATTTGGAATATGTGATTGATAATATGCTAAACAACTACCCAAAAGCATTAAATCTGGCAAAAGATGAGCTAAAATTAGCTAAAACACATTGGTAGTACGTACTACGTAGCTACTACCGAGAATATTATTTAGTACTATCAAATACTTTGCGACAGTAAAATATAAATACTGTTCGCAATGACAAATCCATTTGAGACACTAAACAAGCGTTTATTAAATATTGAAACGCTACTTCTGGAAATTAAACACAAGCCAGAAGATAACAACAAACTCGAAAATCTTACTGTAAAAGAAACTGCTGAGGTATTAAAAGTATCTGAGCAGTCTGTACACAACTACATTAAAAAAGGATTAATTCCTGCTCAAAAAATAGGAAGAGTACTTCTTATAAAAAGAGAAGATTTAGATAATGCATTAGCTGAGGTTAAGACTCTTAAATACAAAAGAGCTTAACCTCTTTTTCATATCTAAAACTAATTTCTCAAATGGGTAATATCTATACATTAGCAGATAACGGGACAAACAAAACAGGACAAAACAACATAATTGTCAATGGTGAAGGCTCTGACCTGAGCAAAAAAGAGGCTTTAAAAGGAAGAGCTAAACGAAAAACCATTACTCAAATAATGATGCTCAACCTCATCACAATAGCACAAGAAAACGGAGAGCCAGAATTAGAAAAATCGTATTGGAATACGTATTACTGTCAACAAAACATTATCACAGCAGATGGCAGACTATATGGAAAATATTGTAAGAACAGATTTTGCACTTTATGCTGTGCTAATCGTAAAGCCGAAATGATTAATAGATACTATCCTATTCTAAAGGATTGGAAAGAACCCTACTTTCTAACTTTGACTGTTAAGGCGTGCAAGGCGCATCAATTAAAAGCATACGTAAGGATAATGCTCAAAACATTTCAGAAGATTACAGAGAAGCATCGAAAACGCTATCAAAGAGGAACAGGATTAAAATTGATTGGTATTAAATCCTTAGAAAGTAACTTCAATCCAAAAGCTAAAACCTACAATCCTCACTTTCATATTATTGTTAAAGAAAAATGGATGGCTGAGGTTATCAAAAAAGAATGGACTCTAAGAAGCAAAAAGGGGTATGCCGTCCATTGGTGTCAACATATAACTCCAATAACAAATTTAGAGACGGGATTAATTGAAATTATTAAATATGGAAGTAAAATTTTTACAGAGCCAGATTTAAAGAACAAAGTTAAAGAAACTGATACTGCTCACACTTATCTTAAAGCATTAGATACTATATTAACAGCAATGAAAGGTGAACGCATATTTGATAGATTTGGATTTAATGCACCAAAAAAGAGTAATGCTAATTATACACCTGCAAAGTTATTATCATTGTATAATGAATGGGAGTATGATATTGAAAGCTCAGATTGGGTTAATCCCATTACAGGTGAACTACTTGCAGATTATAAGATGCCGAGTCGCTTGCAAGCTATTTTAGAGAATAACCTTAACAATAGTTTTTATTGATGCAGAATTAATTGCACAACCATTGCATCAATAAAATCTTATATTTGCAACAATGAAATTCATAGCATTTATATTATCAATCTATATTTTCGCTCTTAATGTAGCACCTTGTGCCGATTACGTTGCGACAGATAATGATGCTAATACTGAAATCTCGCAAGCGACAGACGACCACCAACACCAAGATTCAGATTTATGTTCACCATTTTGTATTTGCCAATGTTGCCATATAAATGCAACATATTTTCAATTTGCAGATTTAAAACTTGATTTTCCTTATATTTCTACACAAGATCTGTCTCTTATACA
>CAJXUG010000258.1:0-2069 GCA_913060785.1 uncultured Flavobacteriaceae bacterium
TCTACACTATCCTCTTCGTCGGCAGCGTCAGATGTGTATAAGAGACAGGTTAAGTTCACTACTAAATTTAAGTATTGTTTTAACAATTATCTTGGTACTTTATGTATATGCTAACTTCAAATTAAAAACCTCTCTATCTAAGGTGTTTGGCTTAGGAGACGCCTTGTTTTTTATAGTAATGGCTGTTAGTTTTCCAACAGCTACTTTTTTAGTTTTGTTTGCTACTTCTCTTCTCTTCAGTTTTGTAATAGCTGTTCTTTTTAAAAAGACGTTAAAAAAATTTATTCCATTAGCTGGTTTACAAGCATTGTATTTAGGGCTTACTTTAGCTAGCAATCAATGGTTTCATATTATAAATTTATATGCCGTATAAATGAATATAGAACTTTTAGAAATACCAACACAAACTCTGCAGCTAATTAGCGCAGACCAAGCCTATCATTACAGAGTAATACCCTTCAACGAGTTTGGCAACAAAGTCTTTTTAAAAACAGACGCTACCAAGCCCAATGAGCTATTAGCAGAACTACAAATTATGCTAAATAAAGAAATTGTACTAGAACAAGAGTCTTCACAAACTATTGAACAATATCTTCAAAAAAACTACAGAAAAAGAGCCAGAGGTTTTCAGAGTAGTTCTCTTCATTATTCTGAAGACTTTTTACTGAATATGATCTATGAAGCCAAAGAAATAGGAAGTAGTGACCTTCATTTTGAAGCTTTTGAAAAACAACACAGAGTACGGTTTAGAATAGATGGAAAATTAATAGAAAAGTACATCATTTCTTTAGATGAGTATCCAAAAATTGTGAACAGAATAAAGATCATGGCTAGGCTAGACATTTCAGAAAAAAGATTGCCACAAGACGGACGAATAAATGTATCTACAGAAGTAGAAGATTTTGATATTCGTGTCTCTTGTTTGCCAACGCTTCATGGAGAAAAATTAGTGCTTCGTATTTTATCTAAAAACAGTGTTAGTGTTCAATTAGAAAATCTTGGATTTACAAAAGATGAACTAGAAATCTATGAATCATCTGTAAAAAAACCAAACGGAATTGTGTTAATTTCTGGACCAACAGGTTCTGGAAAAACCACCACCCTGTATGCTACTTTAAAATTATTAAACAAAAAAGACACCAACATACTTACCATAGAAGACCCAATAGAATATACCTTAGAAGGTGTAAACCAAGTGCAGCTAAGAGAAAATATTGGGCTAGACTTTGCGAGCACTTTGCGAACTTTTTTAAGACAAGACCCAGATATTATTATGGTAGGAGAAATACGCGATGTAGCAACAGCAAACATGGCTATTAGAGCAGCCTTAACAGGGCATTTGGTCTTATCTACCATACATACAAATTCTGCTTGGTCTACAATTTCTAGACTGGTAGACATGGGAATACCTCCCTTTTTAATAGCTAGCACCTTAAATATTAGTGTGGCGCAGCGCCTGGTTCGTAAATTATGTACTGCTTGCAAACAAGAAGAAAAACTTCGTTTAGAAATTCTTCCAAAGGGTTTTATTCTCTCTAAAGAGATACAAACACATTACAAAGCTGTAGGCTGTTCTAATTGCTACCAAACTGGCTATAAAGGCAGAAAAGCAATCTATGAGATTATTCCTATTACTAAAGAACTGGTTCAGAAAATTCAAAACAAAGAATTAGAGGTAGATGAGTATCTTCTAGAAAATAAAATTCAAACGCTGCAAATGAACGCACTTAATTTAGTAGAACAAGGCATTACTTCTATTGAAGAGGTATATCCATTATTAGCTCATTAATTTATGAATAAAAACACCAAAACAACTGTATTATTAATGGTAGTTACCATTGTTTGGGGAGCCATTGGGTATCAGGTATATTTAAATTATCATCCATCGCAAGATGAAATGTTAGCAGCATCTACAATGTCTTTTACTCCAAAGCAACATATGGTTAAAAATACCTACAAAATTACCGCCAACTACAGAGACCCCTTTACTGGAAAAAAATATAAGAAGCCCGTACCAAAGCTGTCTCTTATACACATCTCCGAGCCCACGAGACAGGCAGAAATCTCGT
>CAJXUG010000259.1:0-2061 GCA_913060785.1 uncultured Flavobacteriaceae bacterium
ATCCTCTTCGTCGGCAGCGTCAGATGTGTATAAGAGACAGATACTAGCACCCCTATGATTGAGCAAAAGAAACAAGGTGATGTCGAGATTGGTAAAGGACCGGTAGTTGCTTACGCCCCTGCTGTTCAGCAAAAACTTAGAGATATAATAACTAATACCGCAGAAGGTAAAAAAATACCATTTCAAAGAGCTGCACTATCGAGAGCTACAGGGACCGATACCGATGCTTTTGCTTACAGTAATATGGGGGTTGCCAGTGCTTTAATATCACTCCCGCTACGTTACATGCACACTACTGTTGAAATGGTACATCGAGATGATGTAGAAAACGTAATTAAGCTTATTTATGAGTCGCTTTTAAAACTTAAAGACGGTGATACCTTTAGTTATTTTGAGTAAACCCTTTCGTTTTTCAGTTTTGAATACATAAAACATATTTAATGCACATTTAACATAATAATTTGTTAAAAACTATAAATTTGCTCCGTTTAAAAAAATAACCCTCACAAATTAAATTATTTATGAAAAAATTATTTTACGCATTTACTGTTGCACTATTAGTTGCTTCATGTAGTGTTGACACTAATGAACTTACAAATCAAGAGCAGGATTTAACACAAGAACTTGCAAACAATAAATCTAATTTAGGCTTATATAAAGGTGTATTTACTACGGTAGACTCTAAATATAGAGCAAAGGTTGACATTATATTTCCTAACAAAAATATTTTGGCAGCTTCAGTTAATCCAACTAATTACCCTACTGCTACTTTAACAACCCAAGACGGTGATGTCTATGAAGCCAAGGCAAATAAAAAAGTATATAAAGGTGAAGCGATTTCTAATTTAGAATTTTCATCAAAAGCCTTTAAATTTACTTTTTCTGCTGATGAATATGGTGAAAATGTAACTGTAGAAAATGTAGTTTTTAAAAATACATCAAGTTCTATTCTAGCTGCCAAATCTACAAGTGAAAATCCAATTGTAAATTTTACTGGTACTTATAACTGTGTAGATTGTGGAAATCCTGAACCTATGACATTTAATGTGATGATTAGTAATGACGGAACAGGAGATCAAACGTACAGTACCCAAATGAATTTTAATGGCCAAACTTATTTTGGTGATGGAATACAAAACGGGTGTACAGTTGATGCTACCAATGGTGATCTAACTTTTTGTAATGCCGAAAGTGGTGACGGAGTATCGTCTGTTGGTTTTACAGTGGGCACAAATAGTTACCCAGTTGAGTGGACAGGGCAAATGGGATACTCAACCAATACGCCTAATTGTTCTGAGCTTGTTGGTCTTTGGTATTTCAGAAGAGGTACTTCAGCGGAAAAATCGGGTACATTTAGAACAGATAATTCTTTTAGATGTCTTGACAACTTAGTTTTTGAAGACTTTGAAGATGCAGATGTTAACTATATTTCAAGTATTCCTGAGTTTACTGATGGTTCTGGCGATTATTTTATTCGTACTGATGGGAGTGATTATGTCGGTTCTGTTAATTTTATAGATGTAGTTGGCAATAGTTTTTTTGCTGCACAAGATATAGATGGGGAAGGTGCTTCAGCTACTCAAAATATTTCCTTTGATAATTTAGACGTATCTCTCTATTCTACTATTTATTTTGATGCAATTTTTGCAGAAGATCAATCTAGTGATGGAGATGAAGACTGGGATACTCCAGATCACATCAAGGTTGAATATTCATTTGACGGTGGTACAACTTGGACTTCAATTTTTGCAATTGAAAATGACTTGTCTAGTGGAAATGGTACAAATAATATCCCCAGAGTAGATACAGATTTAGATGGTACCGGTGATGGAGAAGAAATTACAGACACTTTTAAACCTTTTAGAGCTGCGTTTGAAAATAATACTAGCAACAACCCTACTAACTCAACCACGGTTTCCATCCGTATCTCTATGAGTTTGAATAGCGGAGATGAAGATATTGCTTTTGATAATGTATTAATTAGAGGTTTATAAAATATCTTTTTTCAAAGAATACAAAGCCCGAATTAATCTTCGGGCTTTTTTACTTTTATAATTTTTT
>CAJXUG010000260.1:0-2059 GCA_913060785.1 uncultured Flavobacteriaceae bacterium
AGATTTCTGCCTGTCTCGTGGGCTCGGAGATGTGTATAAGAGACAGTTTTAAAACAGTATAAATCTAAGTGGTTGCCAAAGTATGATTTTCCTGTAATTCTCTCTCAAGAGCAGGATGTGCTTGAAATATTTCTAAGCAATGTTGACATTGCCCAGGCCAAAGATGTTGAAGCTTTGATTGATGCAATTCAGTCAAGAATTTAATAGCTGCCCAATGGGGTTTAAGGTGCTCTTTTATAGAGAATCCTTTACCTCTTGGTTAATGACATCAATGTTGTCTATAACGGCTTCTTTACCATCTTTTTTACTAGATGAGGTAATAAAATATGCAGGCATTTCTTCCCAACTTTCTAACATTTTTTTGATGTAGGCTTCCACGTTTCTTGTTAGTGCATTTGGTTTTAATTTATCTGCTTTGGTAAAGATAATTTGAAACGGAATATTTGCCTCTCCAAGGTAGTGCATGAAATCTATATCAACAGGTTGTGGTTCATGTCTACAATCTATCAAAACAAAGGCAAGCACCAGCTGTTTGCGCTGCTCAAAATAGTCTGTGATGAACTTCTGAAATGTTTTTTTTGCTTTTTTAGAAACTCGCGCATATCCATAGCCAGGTAAATCTACTAGGTACCAACTTTTATTTATAATAAAGTGATTTATTAGTTGGGTTTTTCCTGGTCTTCCAGAGGTTTTGGCAAGATTTTTCCTATCAACCAGCATGTTAATTAGGGATGATTTTCCTACGTTAGAGCGTCCTATAAAAGCATACTCAGGCAGGCGCTCTTTTGGACATTTTGCTACATCGCTATTGCTCATTACAAACTCGGCAGATTTTATTTTCATGGTGTATATATTACCGGTGTATGAAAGGTGTTGTTTGGTATTTTTTGATGTTGTTTGAAGGGTACTATAAAGAACGCTTATCTAGCCAGGCCATCAAGATTTCATTAAATGTATCTGGATGTTCCATCATGGCAGCATGGCCACATTTTTTAATCCAAAACAAATCACTATCTGGTAGCTTTTCATGAAATTCTGTACCAACCTCGGGTGGTGTTACAGAGTCGTTCTCACCCCAAATGATACATGTAGGTGTATTCATCTTGGGAAGATCTTTACCCATGTTGTGACGTATAGCGCTTTTTGCAATTGCTAAGGTGCGTATGAGTTTCACCCTGTCGTTTACAGTTTCAAAAACTTCATCAACAAGTTCTGGGGTTGCAATTGCTGGGTCATAAAAAACATTTTCAGTTTTTGTTTTGATATAATTTCTATCCCCTCGTTTTGGGTAGCTTTCTCCCATAGCACTTTCATAAAGGCCACTACTTCCAGTTATTACGAGTGCTTTTACATTTTTTGGATATTGCTTGGTATACAGTAGGCCAATATGTCCTCCAAGAGAATTTCCAAGTAAAATAACGTTGTCAAGTTTTTTATGAGTAATAAATTTTTTGAGATATTTTGCAAAAGAATTTACATTGGTTTTAAGAAGTGGAAGCTCAAATAAAGGCAATTCTGGGATGATGACTTTGTATCCTTTTTCAGGAAAAAATTGTGCAACATTATCAAAATTACTAAGACCTCCCATAAGTCCATGCAGGATTATCATCGGGGTTCCTTCGCCAATTTCTAGGTATCTAAACCCTCCTTCTTCTTTAAGTTGATGCGCCATTAAATCTTTAGGTTATAAAAACAAAAATACACTTTTTTATTCAATGATACCCTAGCATTGATTAAGTATAAATCAGTGTAATTTTTGAAGTTAAAATTGTTAAAACCCCACAGGCTATTTGTTTTTAAAATATTGAAATGCAATGCTTTGAGCTTAAATCTAATCTCTTTCGACTAAAACTTATTAACAATGTGGTAAATTGTGGGAAAAAGTGGTAAATACTCTTTATATTTGACTTTTATCCCGTGAAATCTAAGAAATTATATTTCAGCTTAAATAAAGTAAATGCTCAATTTAATAGGAACATACGAGTGTAAGGCAGATGTAAAAGGAAGGCTATTAACTGTCTCTTATACACATCTGACGCTGCCGACGAAGAGGATAGTG
>CAJXUG010000261.1:0-2003 GCA_913060785.1 uncultured Flavobacteriaceae bacterium
CTGCCTGTCTCGTGGGCTCGGAGATGTGTATAAGAGACAGATGTTATAAACTATTCAGGAACTTCGCTAAAAAATGGTATTTCAATGAGTGGTGTAATTTATGTAACTGTTATTCCTGCACCACCTACCATACCTGTAATAATAAGTCAAAATTGTACACAGGCTACTTTGCAAAGAGAAAACCCACCAAGTGGTGTTATATGGTATTGGCAGGGAACAAACCAATATGGAGAAAGTAGATCTAATGCTAACACTACCTATCAGACAACTACCTCTGGAAAGCATTTTATAAGGGCATGGAAAGATAGATTCTGGAGTGAACCAGTTTCTATTCCTGTAGTGTTAGGATCTATTGGAGGTAGTACTTGGTTTAAAGATCAAGACAATGATGGATTAGGAGATCCAAATATAGAAATGATTTCTTGTTCTCAACCTGCTGGATATGTTTCAAATAATAATGACCAATGTCCTTATTATGACGGTGGGGCTAATACAGATGATGGTTGCCCAGATTTTGTGGGTGTTGATTTTGAAAACTATATTTATATAATTTCTCCACAGACGAAAATAAAAGATACTTCATTATTAATAGATAATGTTGATGCTATTAGGCAAATTACCTATTTCGACGGCTTAGGAAGACCCAAGCAAAGCATTGCTCACAAGGCAGGGGGGCAACAACAAGACATTATTACCCCTATAGGCTATGATAGTTTTGGAAGACAAACCATGGAGTATTTACCCTATGCAACAACCAATAATAGTTTACTTTTTGATGCAGGGTTGGTACCAGATTCAGAAGGAAACATCTCAATACTTAATAGCTTTTATGATACTAAATTTCCAAACGAATGGTCTTCAAGCAATGCTGCTAATCCATACAGCGAAAAACAATTAGACAATTCTCCCCTAAACAGAGTGCTACAACAAGCAGCACCAGGAGAAGACTGGAAAATAGATCAAAATCATACCATACAATTTGCTTATCAAACAAATTTACAAGATGAAGTATACCAAATTAAAGTTGCATTTACAGGCGGTCAAACAGACGCGCCATCATTAGATTTTTCAAGCAGTCGATATTATGATCCAAACACCTTGTACAAGACCATTACCAAAGATGAAAATTGGCAAGCAAGTGATGGTAAAAACCATACTACAGAAGAGTTTAAAAATAAAAATGGTCAGGTAGTCTTAAAAAGAACTTATAACGAAACTCAACCACATGACACCTATTATGTCTATGATGATTTTGGCAACCTTACCTATGTTATCCCTCCCAAAGTAAACCTCACTAATGGTGTTTCTAGTACAGAACTCTCTGAGCTGTGTTACCAATACAAATACGATGACATAAACAGATTAATAGAAAAGAAAATACCGGGCAAAGGTTGGGAATCTATAGTCTATGACAAATTAGACAGACCCGTGCTTACCCAAGACGCTGTTCAAAAAACACAACAAAAATGGAATTTTACCAAATATGACAACCTAGGCAGAGTTGCTTACACAGGAATAGTTACCTCATCTAACACCAGATCACAAATGCAAAGTCAATTTGATGCTGTAAACGATACTGCTTTAAAATTGTATGAGACTAAAAAAAGTTCAGGAACTGGTTTTGACGGAACGTACTATACAAACAGTAATTTTCCTTACTCTAACCTAGAAATACTTACCGTTAATTATTATGACAACTATACCTTTAATAGAGCAGGAGCGCCTACTACTGTAAATGTATATGGGGTAAATTCTACAACTAATCTAAAAAGTTTGGCTACAGGTAGCAGAATAAAAGTACTAGATCAAAGCCCACAAAAATGGATAACTACAGTAGCGTATTACGATGAAAAGGCGCGTCCTATATACATGTATAGTAAAAATGAATATCTAGAAACAACAGATATTTCAGAGACAAAACTTGAAGATTTTACTGGGAAAGTACTGCAAACCAGAACAGTACATAACAAAACCTGTCTCTTATACACATCTGACGCTGCCGA